>JBHLLE010000503.1:0-3864 GCA_048885945.1 Candidatus Hermodarchaeota archaeon
TTCAGTTTCTATTTTAATTTTATTAACAAAATAAAGATCTGGTAAAATTTCATCTATTCTTTCTATATTAGGATCTTTAAGAAAATTTGAAATTCTACTGTTTACTTGAGTTTTTATTAAATTGAAGCATTTCTCACCTATTTTGCTTGGTGATTTATCAACGATATTAGCTAACTCATCGATACTCGATATAATAAGAGTTAAATACATATTAATTGAATTTTTCTCTAAAATTATATTATCTTTAAAATATGTATTATTATTCTCTTCAATTATTTGAATTATTTTTTCACTCTTTATGCTCTCTAAATCTGACTGGATGTAACTGTTTAAAATAGATTCAAACACGAGAGCAGGGGTCTCGAATTTAAAGATAAAGAGTTTTAAAGGAAAATGTTTATCTATTGGACACGCAAGTAGGTCAAAAAGCCAAGGTTTCATAATAAATAATCTCCAAAATTCGAGAAGAGCTTTAACAAATAATATGGTAAAAAAATATGTTATAATAGATAGGATCGAAGACTTTGAATGTTTTTATCGATACTCTTATCAATTTTCCTTCTTCTCCTAATAAAATTCTCTGATAATTTTTGATATGCTGCTTTTGATGGAAGTTTTCCTCTTTTATATCGTGCTTCTAGAAGATTTAAACTGTCATTTATACTCTGACGCTCAGCTTCAAGAATATCTAATTTATTTATGTTAGCTTCCAAAGTTGGATCAGCTTCTCTTACTGTTTTTTTAAAGGGAATTATTTCTTTATCAATTTCTTGAATTTTTTTGTTATTTTTATCCATAATATTTTTGTATTTTTTTTTAATTATTTTTTTTCTCTTTAAATCTTCTTCAGCCATTCTTATTTCTATTAATAGAGCATTTCGTTCTTCATATAGTGAACATAATTCACGTATTTCAGTTATAGGCAATATTTCCTTTCTAAACATCATATATGTTTCAGTTTCTTTCTTAGATTTTAAGAATACTACAAAACCTGATGAAATTAGTGCAATTATTAAGAAAAATACTATTGGTCTTAATAACATATCAAAAATATTAAGTATGTATTTAATTTCGAGTTCATTTTCATCTTGAGATGTGATATAATCGGATTTGAAAACTAAAATTAAAGAATTAACAGAATTTTCTAAAGCATCTGGAGTAGTAGAAACCTCTTCTAAGATAAAACATCCTTCAATAATAATTTTAATGGTCTGATCTCTTCCTAGATACTCGTAAGTTGAAGTTAAAATGTCAATTTTTATTAGTAATTCAAACCAATTCCATGTGACATATTTTTCAAATGGTAAAAAATATTCTACATTAAATCGAAGTTTTGAACCTGGTCTTAGATCAACTCGATTTTCGGATAAATCAAGATTTAAATCTCTCTCTGATTTATTGTAGTAAGTTTCTTCAGGATCAAGAGTAACACCAAGAATCTCTCCTAAATCGTCATAAACTTTCACTTCTTTTGAGGCTCCTGGTATTTGAAAGAACAATTCATCGATACTGGCTTCACCTTTATTTTTAAATTCATATTCTTCTGTAACTTTTATTACTCCCCATGAAGAAATATATATTTCTCTTATTACTTCGTCAATTTCTATCTTTGAAATTTCATCGTCTTCTAGATTAACTTGAATTTGGCCGTTATCGTTTAAATTCTCTAAGAACGGATCCAGATAATCTTCTGTGGGTTCATACTCACCTAGAGTAAATGTGATTGTATTTTCACCTCTATCTTCAGTTCCTCCCGTAGTAAAGTTGCGTACAATAGAAGTTTCAGGATATTCAAATACCGCACTAATAGAACCAATTGCTTCGTAAGGAGTGAGAGGATAAACATACCCTGCGAAATTTAGATATTGATCGTTATCTTCTTCATTTATATAATAATCAATTTGATTCTTATAGGAATGAATAAAAGTAATGGTTTCTGTCTCAAACGGTTTTAATGGAGTGTCAAAATAAATTTCTATCATCTCAAAATCTTTTACGACTAATTCATTACGCTCTACTGAAAGACTATCTTCGTCTTCACCAACTGCTTCAAAAAATACAAGGTCATCTGATTGGGTTAATGGAATTCCAATAAAAAATGATACTATTGGATTTTCATAAGAATTTAAAACATCAATTTCGTCTTCATAATTTACTAAGCCGTATCCGTTTAATTCTGCTTCTCTTTTAATTTTAGTAATTAGAATATCTTCCGCTCCTTCTAAAGTACCTGATGCTTTTGGATAATCATCTTCATTTGAAATTAAATCCTTATTATAAACTGAAGAAATTGGTATTATTGAAACTAAAATAATCCCAATAAAGATAATTGTAAATGAAATGATGAATAATTTTCTTTTTAACATATATTATCTTAATTTTCTTAAATTAACATAAAATAATTAAAAAAGGTTATAAAAATTTATTATATTTTCTCCATTTCTCTTTTTGATAAAACTTTAAAATTTTCTTAATCTATATTATATAGTAGATAAAATTTATTAAATTTTTAAAAAGGATATGTCAGCCCGTAGACAGCAATCAAGACGGAAAAAAAGAAGAAGTGGAAGTTCCCCTATGCCTATGGGAGGAGCTGGGTTGATGAGATTTTTTGAAGATAGTTCAATTGGCATTAAGATAGGACCGATAAGTACTATTTTAATGTCAGCATTATTAATAGGAATTGTTATTCTAGCACATTTAGGTGTTTTTGAGTGGTTATTTACTCCTGGTGGTGGAGGCTAAAATCCATTAGAACAAGCTAATTAAAATTATTCTAAATTTCTTTTCTCAATAAGTTGTTGAGAACAATCAATATGTCTAATCCAATAAAGATCTTTAGGTAGAATGTTATATTTGGGACCTTCGGGGATTTTTTCTTTAAAGGCTAGTTTCATAAAAATATAAGGCATATTTGCAGTTGGAATTTTATATTTTTTTGCTGCAAATGAGTAAAAATAGCTTGTTGTAAAGAACCTTCCCGCATTAATTTCAGTGGGACAAATGTTCCCCTCTTTATCTTCTTTCATGTCTACGCAAAAAATACCTGTGGCGTAAGAATCAATAGATAAAATAGCTTCAGTTGCCAATCTATTTACATCTTCATTGTGTATTGTTTTAGCAACGATGGGTGTGCCAGTAATACCAGAAGGAGCAAGATATGGATAAATATATTCGATTCTCTCTCTAGCTTGTGATGTAATCAACTGACCTTCTTTAAAGATACTTTGAAATGCGTAATTTTTACCTGGTAAATATTCTTGGGCTATAAATTCCCAATTATTGTTTCTAGATTGCCAATATTTTATCCAGGTCTCACCTGTTTCAACACTTTCAACAGGCGTACTTCCCTTTCCCCCAGCACCTCTCTTTGCCCGAATCCATATTTTATTTCCCAGAAGATCTAATGCTTTTTTAATATCTTCACTTAAGTAGTCGTATCTTAATTCCAGCGCTTTTATAGATGGAAAGCCAGAATTTTTCCAAATTTCTGCGCTTTTAAATTTATCTTGACATATTCGAATAGTCTCTTTTTTTGGAAGCCAAGTCATAGCATGTAGTTTTTCTCTATTTTCAGAGATCGTTGCAACTTCAATATCGGGTTGGGAATGAATTAAATCAATTTTGTAACTATCAATAATTTCATTTATTTTTGAAACATATTCTTTAGAAGTAGCTTTAGGAACAAGAAACATTTTTTTAGTCCAGGGTTTGGCAAATTGAGTATGATAAATGTTAATATCTGTACCATATAAGTCCATTTTTTCTTTAACTAATGATAAAGATTTCAAGAAATTAACTCCTGCAGGTCCTCCAGCTCCAGTGAGTAATATTTTTTTCATGGTTAAGAATTTTTATTTAAAA
>JBHLLE010000504.1:0-3861 GCA_048885945.1 Candidatus Hermodarchaeota archaeon
AAATATATCTCTCAGACAAATTTAAAATTATTTCAGTAATTTTTGAAGTAATATTTTTAACTGTCTTTAATAAAGAAGTAAATAAGAAAAGTTAATCTCTCTCAATTATAATATCCTCAATCCCAATCCACTCCTTTGCTTCCTCCAAACTAACCGTAATTTTTCTTTTAGGAGATTCTGCTCTTTCTAATAGAATTTGAGCTTCTTTGTCCAAAACAGGGTTATCTGCAATAATATAGGCTGATCTTACCAATCTATCGTTATTTTTTTTAAGGAAATCTAATATAATCTCAAAAGATTTAAGGTTAAGTAAAATAAAATCTAATCCATCTATAATTACGGAATAAATTTCAAATTTTTTGGTTCTTTCTTCAAAATCTTTAATAAAATTTTTAGCAACGGAAGGAGGAAAAGTTCCAAGTACCTTTATATAAAAGTAATTCTTCCCAATGTTTTCAATTTTATACATATCTTAGAAGAAATAATTTTTTCTATTAATATTAATAATTGGCAAATTACTTTATTTTTTTTATCACTGAAAATCAAATGAATGATTATATATTTTTAACTAAGGAACTTTGTATCTTTATTTTATCTAATATATTTACTTTTTTCCAATCTTTTCTAGAGATTTTCCTAATCGTTTTCTTGCTTCCACATCCCTCACAAATAGTTCTATAATCCCAATGCAAATATCCACACTTATCACAAATATATGGATAAGTTCTCTTAAATAATTTCCACTCTATATTAATAATTATTCACCTCCAATTAAATATCCCTCAATACTAACATAATAAATTGCTCTAATTAACTGAGTTGTTAAGTTTAATAAGTAAAAACTTAAACCTACTTACAGAAATGAAGGATTTTAGCAAATTCACTTACATTTGCAAATTTGTCTTAAAAAAATTTACTAAAAAAAAAGATCGTGAAATCGGGCTTTCACGAATATTATTCTTCAAAAAATGAAAACAAAAATCTTATTTTCTTCTCTGTCTTTTAATAATTTCCATAAATTCTATTATTGTTCCAAAAGTTTTCTCAGTATCCATGTAAGCATATTTTAGACTAGGAGGAAACATACCAGTTTGTATGGGTTCTATACCATGCTTCTGGAATTCAACTAGATATTCCTGCAAATTATCAATAAAAACACCATAGTGATGAATTCCTTCTCCTTTAGTATCCACGAATTCTTTATAAATACAATCTCCTTCAAACCATTGAAAAAGTTCAATTTGCAAATTGAAACATCGACTCCTTCCTAACTTTATAGAAAATTTTATATCCCTACCCCGATATTTAGCTGGATGGTCTAAATCTTCAGAAAAGACGAATTTAGACATGTTAAAAAGAGATTCCATAACTTTTGCCTGCTTTTCAACATCCTTATAAATATAACATATATGATTTATTTTCAGATTACTTAGATCAATATCCATATTCTTTTCCATTTTCAATTGATAACAATAAATTGATTTGATAAACTATATTTCAATCTTAAGCTTTAAAAAATTTGTTTAAAATAGAGATTTAAATATTAATCAAAATTAAGAATTTTTAGCCCTAATAAAGAAATGGAATTAATCTTTTGGTTCTCTTTTTATATTCTTCAAATTGTTTACCAAATTTCTTTATTAAAATTTTTTCTTCTATAATAATGCGCATTCTAAATATTAAGAAATAATATATAAATATTACTATAAGAGTAATGATACATCTGAAAACAAGGCAGAATCCAATAACTGCAATTAAAGTACCAGAATACATGGGATTTCTAATATATCTATATACACCCTCTGTAAAAAGTTGATGATCCTCTTCGGTGATTAATTCCGCTGTTCCAAATCGTCCTATTTGTGTTCGTGCTACGATTATTAGCAAGCCACCAGTAAGATAGAGAATAAATCCTAAATAGCTGATAATAATACTATCCCAAAAAGGGAATATTCGGGATATAAGCAACTTATTCTCAAAAAATGCCCCGATTAGGAAGAATGGAGATAATAGAAGCATTGATAATATTAAAATATCATAAATTTTTGAAGCCTGTTTTTCTTTTGGGAGGGAACGTATTAATGTGTCTACGAGAGTAATCATATATGCAATAAGTAAATATACAACATAAATAGGAATTGTGTATATCTCTGGTACAAGAATTATATAGAATATATTCTGATAAATAATGTATAAGAATAAGAAAAGTGTAAGTTTTTTTCCGAGATCTTTCATTATGACATTTAGTGTTTTGTTAAAATTATGGTATAAATTTTTATAAAAATTTTTTGATGTATTTTCTAGTAATTCTCTTATTCTTAAAATTAATAAAATCTGAAAAACAAGAGATTTCTGATATAAAAAAGATAGAGAAGATAATAAAAAGAATTGAATGGTTCAAATACAAATTTAACATTTTTTTCTAAAAAAAAATGTGGTGTTAACGATTAACAAATTTGTGAATATTTAAGTGTAATGCTACTGAATTTATTCTTGGTCCAAAAACCAATTTTTAAAGAAATCTTATTATTAAAGAGGTAAAAATTATGCCATATATTGTTGTAACCGCACGATTCCCCCTTAACAAGGGAACTGAGGCTGCTGAAATATATATTGAGGAGAGAAAAGCGTTTCCTCCAGATAGATCCCTAATAAAAGAATTAGTCCCAAATGCAATTAAGGTCGATAATGATAAGATAAGATCTCTATATATCGCTGAAGTAAAGGATGGTAAACTTAATGAAGCTCTCACCAGACAACAAAATGCTATGATTATGTATCATGATATCGAAGGATATGAATATACCATTGATGTTTGTTTCACTGTAGTAGAAGCAATGGGAATGATTGGAATGAAACCACCTGAATAAGGATACCCTATCCAATTCAGGTTTAATAATAAATTCTTTTTTTTTTTGAAAAAAAATTAAAAAAAAAAATTTACTTTAAAAAACCTCCTAAAAAAAGTAAAAATTAAATAAATTTGATTCTGAAGAGAATACTATATGAAAAACCACATTGAAGCTCTTGAATTAAAAATAAATAACTTAGAACGGCTTAGTTATGAATTGGAAACAAGAATAACTAAGTATAAAAAAAATACTGATCAAAATTGGCTTTCGACATTAGAAACCTGTCGAGCTGAAATTGATGCATTCAGGGAGGGTTTGGAAGTCTTGTTCAAAATTGACGAGGAATTAACTCAAACAGAACATTATATTTATGAAACAGGTTCATTTAAAAAAATTCAGAAATTTGAGAAAAAGAAAAAGAAACTCTCTGATGATATTTCTAGTTTAGGTAAAATTTTCGAGATTTTTGAAAACAACCTTAGAGTTACAATATCCAAATTATAAAATACGAAAGAAACTCTGCTCAAAAACATATAAATATACTTCTTTTTATAACAAATATTAAAAATCATAGAAATAATTAAGAATTAATGTCGAAAGAAGGTAGTGAAGAATCTGAAATAGAAGCCATAAAAAAAGCCATTATGGATTTCTACCATGAAGGCCATGTTAGAAGTGATCCCGAGCTATATAAAAATATTCTGCATGATGATTGGAAATTCTTTCTGTTTGATCAAAATGAGCAACTGAAAATAGTTGATAAAGCAGAATATTTATCATGGTATGACCCAGAAAAAGTGAACATAAACTTAAACTGGACGACTGAATTTTACAACGTGGATGTAACAGGTAATAATGCTGCTGTTAAGCTCAAGCTAGAATGCGAGGAAGTTGGATATATTGATTATTTTAACCTGATGAAAATCAATGAAAAATGGTGGATCGTCCACAAACTCTCCCATAAGATTAAATAAGTCTAAGAATAGAAAGTTGAGTTAAGGGCTCTTTT
>JBHLLE010000505.1:0-3854 GCA_048885945.1 Candidatus Hermodarchaeota archaeon
ACGAAGAAAGAGAAGGAGGCAAAGAAGGGGTAATTACTGCGGGAAATTCTTCACCATTAAATGCAGGAGCAACTGCGGCTTTACTCATGGAAGCTGAAGAAGCTAAAAAGAGGGGTCTTGAACCAATGGCAATAGTTAAGTCAATTGGATGGGCTGGCGTAGATCCAACCATTATGGGCTGGGGACCAATTCCTGCGTCTGAAATGGCTCTAAAACATGCGGGTTTGACCGCGGATCAAATTGATTTCTGGGAAATTAACGAAGCGTTCTGTGTTGTAGCTCTTGGTTGCATGCATTATTTCAATATTCCTGAAGAGAAAGTGAATGTTAAGGGGGGATCCACAGCAATTGGTCATCCACTTGGTTCTACTATGGTTAGATTACCGGGAACGCTCGCTCGGATAATGAAAGAAAAGAAAGCTAAATATGGTATAGCAAATGCTTGTTGCGGTGGCGGTCAAGGAGTTGCTATTCTTTTAGAAAACCCAGATGCTTAATTAATTTTCATCTATTTTTTTTATTTTTCAAATTTTATGTTATTTAAAACACTCGGATTCTATCTTTAATTAAAAATCATTTCCACAATTATCACAGAATTTCGCACTGAGTCTATTTAAGGTTCCGCATTTAGTACATAACTTTAAGTTATTAGTATCGGTAGCACATGAAGATTGTACTTCTAATTCACCTGATTTATTAGTTTTAAGAAGGTCAAGTTTCTTACGAACGTCATTTCTTGCATTAATAGCATACATAAAATTTTCATTATAGCTTAACGCTTTTTCGTAATATGCGAGAGCTTTTTCAAAATCTTTTTCAACAATTTCGTAAAGGAGACCAACATTGTAATAGCAGTACATATAATCGGGATTTATTTTTAAAGCCGTATTATACGATTTTAGAGCCTCTTTGGGTTGCTCTAAATTAAAATATGCAATCCCTAAGTTATACCACGCTCGATAATTCTCTGGATCTAATTCTATAATCTTTTTAAAACATTCAATTGCTTTATCGTATCCTAAGACCCATTCGTCGTTAAGATAGCCTCCGTAATCTAAAAGAACTTCGATTAAAGCATTTTTAATCTCTTTAAAAGTGGAATCTTCTTTATATAATTTCTCTAATATTTCAAGAGCTTCTTCATACTTCTGCTCTTTTTTAAGTTTAATAGCTTTGTCAATAAGTTCTTTATATTTATTCAATCTTAATTAATGTTAATTTCTAGTTTTAAAATTATCTAATGAATACAAACATAATAATTATATCTCATAATTTTAATTTCATTTAATTATCAAGTTTAATTTCTCCTCATTGCATAAGATTTATATATCAGCTGACAAAATTTGATACTTACATACTCATAAAAAATAGGTGGAATTAAAATGCCAGTATATAAATCTATACAATTAGTTGGGACGTCCGAACTCAATTGGGCTGATGCTGTAAAGAATTGCTATCAAGAAGCTAAAAAATCGCTTCGTGGAATTAGAAATATTCAGATTATAGAATCAGATGTTAAAGTAAAGGAAGACATTGATAAGTTAATTTATCGCGTAAGATGTCAAATAAACTTTCAGATTGAAAAATGATCTTAAAAAATTCGAAGAATATAGCAGTTAAATTAAAGATTTCTAATCCAATGATTATATTTTCAATTTTAAAAAATCTCTAATTAAAAAAATCTTTTTTTTATTTATCCTTAAAATTTATTTATTAAAATAATCATATTATACTAAACTAAATTAATTATATTTTATCATCATGATATTTACTGAACTTGAAGATACTCTAATGCGATATTTAATAGGAGGTATAATTATTTTCATAATTTTACTCGTATGTTGTTATCTCCACAATAAGTTTCTCAGAGAATCTTAACTATTACGATTTAAGCGTTTAGAGAAATTTAATTGATTGGATTTCTTATTTATTTATTTAAATCAAAAAGTAGTAATTAAAATTATACCTCCTTATCATACCATATAAGGTCAGCTTTTTTTAATCCTAATTTCATCAGTAAACTGCGCATTGAAGCATCTGAATCAGGACATATAATGTTTATCTTTTTAATATCTTGCACAGTTTGTTTAATATAAGTCATTAATTCGCGGATAATCATTTCTTCAATTCCTTTTTTAAAACTGTCTTCTCTTCGAGTTAAGACTTGATGAATCAAAACTCTATCAATCCCTAAATAATCTCTAAATATCGTATACGTGCCCCAGCCAACAATTTTATCATCTTCTTTAACGAGTACCATTGAATTTCTATATTGCAGATTTAACAGTCTCTTATTTAATTCATATTCGAAATTGTTCCAATTAGATTCAAAATAAGCTTTATTTTTAATGAAATCGTCAAATAATTCTTTCAATGCTTCCTTATCTCTTCTCGGGTCATATCTCTCTATCTGCATTTATTAAACACCTTAGTATTGCTTTAAAGTTTTTAAAGATATTTGAACTTACTTATTGCTTTAACCTATTTTAGTTTTATTGTTTTATAATTTATCATTAATAAATACTCTTTTTTATTATCTTAAATAACAAAAAATGATTAAATATGAAAGGAAAAATAGTAAATTCGAAAATTAGAAAAGATAAAAGGCTAAAAATTCCCTTTAAATTACTTAGAGAAGAAGCTATTGTGCCAATCCCCTCAAAAAAAGGAGATGCTGGTGCTGATGCTTGTATTACAGGATTTAAAAAAATAATTAATGAAAATGGAAAACGAGAATTAATAGATATTGATTTAGAGACTTATATTCTCAAACCTTTAGAAAGAATAGGTTGTCCATTAGGATTTGCGACCGCAATTCCAGAAGGATATTATTTTAAAGTTGTCCCGAGAAGTGGGTTGGCCCTATGGGAAGGAATTTCTATTGTGAATACTCCGGGTACGATCGATGCTGGTTATAGAAATGAATGGATGGCAATAGTTGTCAATCTTTCAAATAATGAAGTAACTTTAAAAAAAGGGGATAGAATTTGTCAAATCATCTTAGCAAAGATGCAAGATTATGAATTTATTGAGTTTGACGAACTACCTGATTCTGATCGAGGTCTAGGTGGTTTTGGATCAACTGGTAAAAAATAAAGAAAAAAAGTTTCTTAAGACGTTATTAATTTCTACAATTATTATTCTTAATTAAGAAACAATAATTTCAGATTTAAGGTATTTATTTTGACCAATATGGTAGATAATATATCTAAGAACCACTTTCTCGATAAAATCTTGAATCCAGAAAGTATCTGTGTGTTTGGGG
This sequence comes from Candidatus Hermodarchaeota archaeon, assembly GCA_048885945.1. Taxonomy (GTDB): domain Archaea; phylum Asgardarchaeota; class Lokiarchaeia; order Sigyniarchaeales; family SOKP01; genus LW40-45. The sequence goes on from JBHLLE010000505.1 coordinate 3,266, forward strand.
CTAATAATAATCTACTGCAAACTATGGGATCAATGCAATTGAGAAATTTAATATCTGGATTCAAGGGTAAAATATATCCAATCCATCCGAAATTGAAAGAAATCCAGGGGTTAACCGCGTATAAATCGGTGATGGAATTGCCAGAGACTCCAGATTTAGCTTTTATAATATTGCGCCCTCAAGTAGTCCCTCAAGTTCTAGAAGAATGTGGACAGAAAGGGATAAAAAGAGCAATTATTACCTCTGGAGGCTTTAGAGAGAGTCGTCATTCTGATGGAATAGAATTATCTAAAAAGATTGACGAAATTGCGAAAAAGTATTACATTAGATTTGTAGGACCAAATTGTTTGGGAGTCTATAATGGATGGTATGGATCTGAAAGCAATGAAGACTATATCAATACCTTTTGGATTTATAAAACTCACTCAGTTGGCAACATTTCAATCGCAAGCCAATCAGGGACCATAGCGGCACAAACCTCGTGGATTTGTAATCACATTGGGGCAAAGGTTGGAAAATCGTTATCCTTAGGAAACGAAAAAAATATTGATCTTGTTGATATTTTAGAATATTTTAAAGACGATCCTCA
>JBHLLE010000506.1:0-3848 GCA_048885945.1 Candidatus Hermodarchaeota archaeon
GGAATATTTAAAGATTAATATTAAGAGAAAAAATATTTTTTAAGATGAAAATCGGTTATCCTTGTATAAACTTAACATTAGATTGTCGAAGTAGTAAAACTTTTAGATTAAAGAATTATTCGAATGAAAAATTGATTAATACAGTAAAGGGTAATTTAGAATGCCTTTTTCAAATACTAAAATATAACATAAATCATAAAATCTATTTTTTTAGAATTAGCTCTGATTTAATACCTTTTGCTTCTCATCCAATAATGAATTTAAATTGGCAGGACTATTTCAAACAGAATTTTAGGGATTTAGGAAAATTCATAAAAGAAAACAATATAAGAATATCAATGCATCCTGGTCAATATACTGTTTTAAACTCCACTAATCAAAAGGTTTTTAAAAATAGTATAAAAGATTTAGAATATCATGTAGAAATTTTAGACTTAATGGAACTAAATAAATCAGTAAAGGTTCAGATTCATATAGGAGGGGTATATAACGATAAAAGAAAGAGTTTGAAAAGATTTAAAAATAGATATATCAATCTCGAAGAGAGAATTAAAAATAGGTTAATAATTGAAAATGATGATAAAAGTTATAATTTAAACGATTGCTTAGATATTAATAAAACTGTCGGAATTCCAATCGCTTTTGATGTGTACCATCATGAGTGTCTTCATAATGGAAAAGAATTAGTCGATGCGTTCAAATTATTTACACCGACATGGGATAAGAACGATGGTATTCCAATAGTTCATTATAGTTCAGAACATCCCATAAAAGGAAAGTGCAGACATGCAGAGACGATAGATCTTAACCACTTTAAAAAGTTCCTTACAGATACTAAAAATTTTAATTTTGATATTATGTTTGAAATAAAAGATAAACAAAAAAGTGCTTTAAAGGCATTAGAATTATTACTTAAGGATGATCGTTTTAATAAAAATTTTTAATTAATTCAAATAAAATATTTTTAATATTTTAACTAAATTTATTAGGTATTTAAGCACAAATACCTTGTTTAAAATTATATATTATTAGAGAATGAAATATATAGTTAGGTTCGTTAAATAATATTGATATTCCTATGTGGTTAATAATATTATATACAGTTATAGTTCTATTTTTATATATCCTCTTTGCGTGTTTAATTGGAACCATTAAAAAAAACTGGGGAACTATGGACATTTTTTATGGACCCGCTTACTTTATTGTAGCTTTTGCGAGTTTATATTTCACATATAAAGAACTTGGATCATTATCAATTCGACAAATAATTGTAACAATTTTAGTTCTATTATGGTCTTTAAGACTTGCGATTTATGTACACATTAGAAATCGAGGTAAACCAGAAGATCGTCGATATGCGCTTATGCGAGAAAGATGGAGAGAAAAAGGGAAAAATCTTTTTTTAAAAAGTTTTACAAAAATCTATCTATTCCAAGGATTAGTAATTTTTATCGTTGTATTTCCAACCCTCTGGATAAATGTAAGCGAAAATCCACATCTTACTAATTTATTAGATTTTACAAGTATACTATTATGGATTGGTCTAACGGTATGGATAATTGGATTCTATTTCGAGTCTATAGGGGATTATCAACTATATAAATTCCTAAATAATCCACAAAGAAAAAAAAAAGTAATGTACGAGGGTTTATGGAAGTATACTCAACATCCTAACTATTTTGGAGAAGTTACTATGTGGTGGGGTATATATGTCATAGCTTTAGCCGTACCTTGGGGTTTTGTAACCATTTTTGGACCAATCTACATTACATTTCAAATAATTAACATATCGGGCGTAAGATTGCTAAATAAGATTCACGAAGGGGACAATGAATACGCAGAATATAGGAAAAGAACTAGTACTTTTATACCTTGGTTTCCAAAGAAAAAAAATTAGCAGCAATTAATTTTATTGTCCTAATTTTCTTTCTAAAGTTCAGATATGACGAAAATAAAACATAAAAAGCGAACATTAAAGATAAAATTAGACAATTTTTACTAATTTTTTCGAGTTAAAAAGAAATCATATAAACAAAGAATTCTTTAATTATAATTAAAATTTAAGAGGATAGATGTAGGAATAATTCAAAGATTATTATTTTTGTAAGTAAACTCTATTGTATTATAAGGAATGAAGAAAATCATGACAGAAGAAAGTAATAAATTTCCGAATAATAACTCAGAAAAGGAAGTAATAAAAGAAGAAGCAAAATTACAGTTTCATTGGTACATGGTAGCTTTCTTTACCATTTTTACTTTGTCTTTTCTAATTCCAGGCATTTTATTTGCTTTTTATCTTAAATTTATCTTTACACCTTACTTTTTAGAAACAAATAATTTCACCTCATTATTTACTAATTTAAATTCATTATTAGCTATGCTTTTAATGCCTATTGTTGGGATTGTGTGCTATTTAATTCATTTATTTTTAGTGGCGTTAATTACGCGCATTTTATGGAGATCTACTCAGAAAAAAAGTCCTACAAAAAGCGGGATCATACCAAGAAATATCCCAAGTAAAACGTTAAATTACTACCATATCCGTTCGTTCATGATTAAATACCCAAGAAACGCATTTATTAAAGGCCCATTTCCTTGGTTAATTAATTGGTTTTCTAATTTTGTTGGGACCTGCAAGATTGGAAAAGGAACAACCATAGAAGAACAATTTGCTGCCGATAGAAATCTTATAATTGGTAAGAATTGTTATTTTGGGGTAAATGGAGGATTAGTCACCCACACCGTTGAGGGTATATTTGGAAATATTGCCTATTTTGAAGTAAGAGTAGGGGATAATGTTACTGGTTCATCAGTCGCTGGTATAGCTCCTGGTAGTGTAATAAACGATAATTCATACTTATTACCTGTAGCAGCTTGTACAAAACATTCAATCATAAAAGGAAAAGACAGTTTTTATTTTGGAGCTCCAATGAGAAAAATCTTCAAAAAAAAAATCGTAGAGTATTTAAAGCTGACTGAAGATGACTTGGAAAAGAATACAGAAATGATGAAAAAATATCAAGAACAAAAAGAAAATATGGATGAATCAATAGAAATGCTTAAAAAAAATAATATAGATTAGAAAATGAAAAATGAAAACATAAAAACTCAAGAAGTAAAGGAAAGCATTGATACAGAGGATTATAAAATTGATTTTCTGACAAGTAGTGCTGTTAGTCGAATTACCATCAAAATTTTAGCAATTTATGTTCCTATTATTTGGGCTAGCGGTATTCCCGTAGCTATGGCGTGGTATGGCATTGCCTATCACGTTCCAAATGAGACAATTCGATTGTTTTTAATACCCCTAATGCTTTTTGCTTCCTATTTTATATTCATTGCAGGATGTTTATTCTTTAGTAAGTTATTCTTAATATTAATAAATTTAATTCATAAGCCAAAGGAAGGAATTTTTAAGGCCGAAAAAGGGGATCCCGACTTCGAATTTTGGTGTTTAAGAAAAGAGTTAAAAAAATTCGTACTCTGGGTTATAAGAAACTGTCCATTACCGTGGATTGACACATGGGCTTTGCGCTGGTTTGGCACAAGAATAGATTTCTCAAGCCATTTATACGATGCTTGGTTTGACATGGAGTTTGTCAAGTTTGGTCGAAAGGTTACCATTGGTCAAGGTGCTGTTGTAATGAGTTCAATGGTGATTGGTAAATATTTAATTATTAAAAGACTATTTTTTGACGATTATGCTGTAATTGGGGGAATGTCAGTTATTTCACCAGGTACAGTTATCGGTAAGGACACTATTCTTGGTGCCATATCAAATACTCATATTAATCAGATATTAGAAGACGGTTGGATTTATATGGGTATCCCTGGAAGAAAATTTAAAG
>JBHLLE010000507.1:0-3844 GCA_048885945.1 Candidatus Hermodarchaeota archaeon
TTTTAAAACTCAATTAGAGAAAATTGAGAAAACAATTGAATTAAATATTTCCCAAGGAAAGCCAATTGGCTACTTACTTCTTGAAAAATCAGGAATCTATTATTTAGAAAGGGATTACGCAACCTCATTAAGTTTACTAGAAAATGCATTGAAAATTTTTATAGATGAAGAAGATAAATTAAATTCTGCTATTACTTATAATGAAATGGGATTAATTCAAGAGGAATTAGGATTTTTTGATAACAGTATATTAAATTTTAGCGAAGCAATAGAAATATTAGAGTATTTAAATGATTATAAAAAATTAATAAAAGTTAACAACAATCTTGCTAATGTTTATAATTTGTTGAATGATTTTGAACATTCCTACGAATATTATGAAAAAGCTTTAAAAGTAGCTCAAAAAGAGAATTTAATTTCCGAGGAGATTAAAACTACCAGTAATTTAGTAGAAATATTATTTAAAATCAGAGATTACGATAAAATTAATAGGATTTTACAAAGGAATTTAGATTATTTTAAGGAGATAAAAGATCCTTATGGTGTTATTATTACACTTCAAAAATTTGGAAAATTAAATTATTTCTTAGGACCATCTTACTTTAATAAGGCTTTTCAATATATTAAAGAATCTTTAGAATTAATTAGTAGAATCCAAATTGGAGAGAACTTTTCAGTAAAAAATAGAGCAAAATTAGAATGGGAATGTTTTCTCTATTTAGGGAAGATAAAACTATCCTGGAAAATTTATAAAGAAGCAGAAAATTACTTATTAAAAAGTTTAGAATCTATACGGAACTTTGAAGTGGATGATGATTCCATAATAGAAGGTATTGTTCTGGAAAGTTTAGGAGATCTTTATAAGAAAACTAATGATTTAAAGAAGGCTATTCAATATTATAAATTGGCAGGTGAATTATATTACAATTTTGGTAACGATATTAAGCAAGCCGAATATAAAACTAAGATTGCTAATATTTATTTGATTGATGATTACGATGTTCTTGAGGCAATAAATTATTTAGAAGGAGCATTGAATATTTATCAAGACCTCAATTTTATAAAAGAATCCGCAGAAATCTTACATAAATTAGGTGATATTTACATAAATCGAGAAATTAATGAGCTCGCAATTTCGTATTTACAAGAAGCCAGAGAATCTTATCATCAAATTCTGGATGAGTACCATGTAAAATTATTAGATGAGAAAATCAAATCAATAACAGATCCAAATTAAAAAATTATTAAAATCAAAGGTAAATAGAGCATTTTATTTAATATTAAAATAATTAAGTTAATTTAAGCAAAATCGTCGCTTTTATATGTTTTTACATCGTATTTTTCAAATCCTAAAGAACTTATAAAATTATAAGAAACTATATTGTCTTTATAAACTTCACATCTTAGTTCTTTGACTCCTTTTTTCTTAAAATATTCCCAACTGGCCATACCTATTACTGTGCCTAATCCTTTCCTTTGAAATCTCGGAATAACCCCCAGACCTGCTATGATTCCATATTCTTGATTAAGGCCTTCAAAATCGAGTATCGCAAAGCCAGCGTCGGCACCATAAACTCTTGCAACTAAAACAGTTGTTTCTGGATAGTCGTATATTTGTCTCAGAGTATCCACAGCTAATGGTCTATATGGCGTACATGAAGTCATCCAACTTCTATTATAAACTTGGCATACGCTTGGTAAATCTTCTATTGTTGCTTCTCTAATCTTAGCTTTTAGAATGTTTTTTTCTACGTCTTTTCTTAATTTCTCTTCAAACTCAGGTGTAATTTTCTCTACTGGTAATTTCATCTGAAAATACGTCAATCCAGTAGTACTAAGTTCGCTTTCAATGGTTTCTTCTTTTTTTTGGCGTTTATCGAAGGCTAAAAAAAACGCTCTTATCGTTTTTTGTTTAAAACTCGTTCTACTTTCTGACATATTACAATTAGATTAATTATTTTATAATTTCTAATAAATAAGCATATTTAATAAAGTAAAGGATTATTCAATATCTTCTTCAATTAAAAAATCTTCTTTTCGATATAGTTTTTTACCAAATTCTTGAAATCCAATCCATTTAATAAATCTAGAGGATACCACATTATCCTTATATACTTCGCATCGTAATTCTTTTACGTTTTTATGATGTTCCTTAATATGATTCCAAGCGGCCATTCCTAATACCGTACCAAGACCTTTTCGTTGGAATCTTGGCAATACGCCTAAACCCGCTATTATGGCAAATTCTTTATTATCTCCTTCAAAATCTAATATGACAAATCCAGAATCTCTTCCATAAACTCTTGCGATTAGAAAGATAGTGTCTGGATCTCTAAAAATCGTTTTCAAGGATTCAAGCTCTATAGGACGGAACGGAGTATTTGCTGTTAACCAAGCTTTATTATACATTTCCATAACACTCTTTAAATCTTCCTTTAAAGCAACGCGAATTTTTGCGTGAATAAAATTTTGTTCAATTTTTTCTTTTAAAGAATTTTCAAATTGCTCAGTGATTTTTTCGACAGGTAACCGCATCTGAACGTAAACCATTCCCTCTCTAAACGCTTCTTTTTGAATTTCAGTTACGTCTTTATTTCTATGTCTGTCTTTGGGCTTGAAAGTAGAAAAAAATTCTCTTATTCTTCTCTTTTTAAGGTCAAATTTGGATTCTGACATTTTAAAATATAAAATTATTAATTTCTTGAAATAATTTTTTAAAATTTAAGATAATGAATTTAATTTTTCTCTCAATTCTGCTTCAATTTGGTCGTTCACTAATCCTTTATTTCTTAGAATAGAAATTCCCATTTGAATTTTTTTCTCAAAATTAAGATCTGTTAATATATTTTTATTTTCTAGTGTAAACTCAAAGTTTGAGCGAATTTTCATATCATTTTCGTATCTTTCAGTTAATGTAGACTTTAATTCTCTAAATGAGGGAGAAAGTTCTTCATATAAAGAAGCAATAGTTCCAATATAACCCGGAAAAGTAACAAACATTTTTTCTTCCATTAAATTTTCGTCTTCTACTATCATTGCGTATAATGGCATATAAATCCATTGAATTGGTTTAGTAAAAAGTTCGTCTTGAGTATCTATAATGGACCATCCAGTTAAATCTTCTGCTTCTTTAAGACAATTATTAACTTTATTTTGAACAATTTCCTTGATCTTATTGACTAAACCATTAATGTCATTTTGCCAACTCTTTAATAGATCGATTTTCTCCCCTTTCTCTTTTTCAAATTCCGATAATTGCATATCTCGGTTTTTCAATTGCGTACGCAAATCTTCTTCAATTTTGTTCAATCTAATTTCTGCTTCAGTATCTATTTTAGAAGATTGTTCTTTAATCGCTTCAAATTGTTTGTAGAGATTTTCTATGTTTTCCAAAAAATTATTCCCCTCTTTTCTTATATAATTAAAAAGTTCTTCAAATGGGATTAGAAGATCTTCGAATACTTTCGATCTCAATGATTCTTCTTGGGTAAATACCCTGGTTTTTTTTATTATATCGTGAAGATTCCGCTCAGCAGTTTTAAAGAGAGTAGTAATACGATCTATTAAGTTTTTCTTCTCATTAACTTTCCATTGATCCACTTTATCATTCTCAAGTTTTAATTGTTGCTTAACCTGTTCATTGTCAATTAAAGAACTAGTCTTCGTTATTTGAGAAGAAAATCTTAATTCAATATCTTTAAGTTCAACGTTTAAATTTGTAAGCCATTTATTAATCTCGCTCTCAATTAATTGGATTTGAGTTTTCCATCTTAAGGAATTTCCTTTCATAGTATCAATTATGTTGCGATAATTTTCAGAAATATCTAAGGCATCTTCAGTGCTG
>JBHLLE010000508.1:0-3843 GCA_048885945.1 Candidatus Hermodarchaeota archaeon
CCTCACCATCTTTTTTTCTAAATATAGTCTTCACTTTTAAAAGATCGTTATACAATATCTCTAATTCTTGAAGACCAGAAATATACCCTTTGCTTTTAGCAATAATTTTTGCTGAAGATTGAGCATCTTTAGGAATAACAACTCCGGATATATCAATAATATTACAATCTTCTTCTAGAAATTCTTTTAATTTCCGTTCTATCACAAATTTATTGTAAGTCATTTCTCGTGGAACTCTGTTTTATATAATTTTTATAATTTTAAGGATTAATTAATATTATGGTAGACATTGAAAGATTTTTCATCGAAAACGAGGACATTAAGCTTGAGTCCGAATATTATGAATCAAGTTCTAATTTATCCTTTATAGTAATTATATGCCACCCACATCCTCAATTTTTTAGGAAATAAACGCCTAGAAAGGGAAAATTTGGGGGTAATATGAATAACAATGTTGTATCTGCCGTATTTAATATCTTACAAAGTAAAGACATTTCTTGTTTAAGATTTAATTTTAGGGGTGTTGGAAGATCTAGTGGATCTCATACAAGTGGAAGAGGTGAATTGAGCGATGTTAAAACTTGTATTGATTATTTGAATAATAATAAAAATATTCAAAATATTTTTATTTGTGGATATTCATATGGAGCGGCCATAGGATGTTCTGCAGTAAATTATAATGAAAAAATAATGGGATATGCAGCAATTTCATTTCCGTGGGATTTTATGGGTTCTAAATACAAGAAATTGTCTCAATCAACAAAACCTAAATTGTTTATACAAGGAGATAGAGATAATGTTGCCAATTATGAAAAATTTCACGAACATTACGCGTCTTATGACGAGCCTAAGGATTATAAAATAGTTCAAGGAGCAGATCACTTTTACTGGGGTCACGAAAAAGAAGCAGCAGAATGTGTGCTTGCGTTCTATAAATCAATTATTTAAACTAATATTATTCTTTTTCTACTAAGACTTTCCCAAATTGATTAATTATGAAGTTCTGAATTATAAGAATTTTTCCTTATTGAACAAAGGTATTTATGAATAAAAAATTAGAAAGGTTAAATTTAAAGAAATTAAATACTAGAAAGTTTTTCTAAATCTCCTGAAGAATTGTCAACAGCCCAATCAAGGAGCTGGTCAAAATATCTTTCGACTTCGTCACTTTCTGGTGCTTTCGCTAATACAGCTAATAAAAATTGAGTTTTTCCATCCTTCATTTCAATATTTCTACAAATAATATAGTCTTCTCTATAGAAGATCTTCATCACTTGAGCTTCTGATAAATTCATTTCCTCACCAGCTTTTATTGCAGCATCGCTTAGTAAGGATCCCATTGCTGCCACGACCCTTTCATCAACATCTTCTGCTTTTTGAGAAGCTAGAACTAAACCTGTGGATGTAGAAAAAAGAGAAGCTCTGAAGTTACCATTCTCATTTAGTTCTTTTAGTACCATTTCCAAGCGACTTACGCCTGCAACCTGATTTGCCATAATAGAGATAATGTCTTCTTTATAATTAATCCCAAAATAGTTAAAACTTAACCTATTCGATAAGACCTTTCCTTTAAATATTAATTGAATTGCTAAAAGTGGATTTAATTTAAATTCTGACTTTACTGACTTCTTAATATCAGCGATCCTCCCATTAGGATTAATATTAACCTTTTTTAGAGCTTCCTGAGGAGGTACTCCCGTGAGACGAAAAATAAATTTTGTCATTTTATAACTCCTAAATTTAAATTATCATTATTTTTGCATTTCTATTACGATTATTAACATTGATAATTGTATTTAATTTTAACTTATTTTTTGACTAAATAATATAAATAACTCGAAAGTTAAATTCAAGATATATTGAAAAATTTTGTAAAAATTAAAATAGTTCAACTTAACTTTTTAAATTTCTAATCTGTAAACGAATTCCTATAATATTAAAAAAAAAGTAAATTTATTTAGGTAGGTTGGTATAAAATCACTTTAATTATTCCAGATCTTTTAGTGCTGATAATTTAAAATAGCCTATTACTCTTAATATAAAGCCAATGAACGCTAGAATAAATGTGAGAGTAAGAATCGCGCCAATTAACATCAATTTACTGCCTGATTCTGCTTTATTGCCAATTTCCTCTGGAAACATGCTTTTGTTAGTTGTGAAGAAGTTTTTTAAGTCTTTCCAAGCTAAAATTTCAAGTACGGCGCCTACAATAATAAATATAAGCCCTATTATTATCATTAGTCCAAATACGACATATCCCTCCCATGCTTCAGGATTAGGTCCGTAAGCTATAGCAAATATGCCCGCAATTCCAACTCCTATAATTATGCCTCCAATTAATACTAAAATAAGAGCAATGATGATTTTACTACGAAATGCAAGTAAACTTTGATTTTTTAATGCTAATCCCGCTCTTTTTATATTACCTGTAGCTAATATCATAATTATAAGTGAGACGACTTGGACTGCTGAATTAACATAGCCTACAACTGCAACAAAAAACGCAACTATGGAAAGCAAAAATGAAATTAGCGCTAGTATTCCTAATATTTGTGCTTTTTTACCAAATTCAGAAAATTCCTTATTAACCTTAATATCTGACATTTTAGTTCATTTTTTTTAATTTTATTAAAGTTGATATAAATATTTCTTATCTTAATTATAAAAAATTTTCTTCATTTGATATTTATTTTAAAAATAGGAATTTATTTTATGAAAAATTAGATTTTCAAAAAAATCTAAGAATAATTTTTAATCTTTGAATAATCTAATGGTAAATGTTGCTCCTTTATTTCTACCTTCAGATTCCACGAGGATTTTACCATTATGCGAGTCAATAATATATTTTGAGATATACAAGCCTAACCCAGATCCCTCAATATCCACATCTAGGTCCGTCCCATATCTTTCTATTTTACCAAATTTTTCAAAAATTCTCTTTTTTTCTTCAATTGTTAATCCAACACCAGTATCTTTTATTTTAATGTCAATATATTCTAAATTTTCTTCTACAGAAATATATATTTCTCCTGTTTTTGGTGTATTCTTAATAGCATTTGATATTATATTTGTAATAGCTTGTCGTATTCGAATTTTATCAATAGTTAAATATATATGTTCTGGAAGGTCCAAGTATAATTTAAGTCGTCGATTGACTGCAAAAAAAGACAAATCATTTAGACTTTCCTCTATCAATTCAATTAGATTGGTTTTTGTTTTATTTAATTCAAATTTATTGTAGTTAATTCTTGAAGTATCTAACAACTTTTCAATTAATAATTTTAATCTCAAACTTCCTCTATTAACCATATTTAATATTTCTTGAATTTCTTTATCAGTTTGATCGTTATGAATTGTTGTAAGAAGTTCAGAACCAGATATTACAAGTGTTAGTGGTGTTTTTAATTCATGAGAAACTCTGGTGATGATATTTTCTCTCATTTTTTCGAGTTCTATTAATTTTTTATTTTCTTCCAATATTAATCGTTCTACTTCTTTACGCTCTGTGATATCTCGATTCATTACTAAAACTTTGTTTTTATTACTTGCATCCTTAAATACAGTTGCTATTGCTTCCACCCAAATATAATGTCCATCTTTCCGTCTTATCCTGTGTTGGTGGGTTATTCCACCAATTTTAAATACATCTGATGCCTTTTCTAATAGATCTTTATAATCGTCAGGATGTACAAAATCTTTCATAGACCGACCAATAATTTCGTTTTTTGAATACCCTAACATCTTTAATAATGGTTTTTCGTTGACATATTCAAATCCTAATCTGGTGTTAATAACACATATTAAATCATTGGCCTTTTCCGTAATTAATCGGTATCGTTCTTC
>JBHLLE010000509.1:0-2703 GCA_048885945.1 Candidatus Hermodarchaeota archaeon
TCCATCAATAATTAATCCCTTTTCTAGAGCTAATTTATTTATATCTGCCACAATAATCTTATTACTCTTTGGAAGATTATATTTTTCAACGAAATAACGAGGTTCTTTATCAGAATTTATGATAAAAATCCCATTTTTATCTATTGAGCTTGCAATTGCTTGATTGAGAACAGTTTCATCTAATACAATGACGATCGTCGGATTTTCAATAGCTGCTCGATCCCAGATTTTTTCTTTTCTGGAGAGTTTAGCAAACGCCTGCACCGGAGTACCCCTTCTTTCTGTCCCAAAGGTAGGATAGGCCTGTACATCCACAAAATTTTCGCTTAAATAGGCCGCTTCAGCAATTATTTGGCAAGCGGTAACTGCACCCATTCCTCCACGACCTATAATTACAATACTAATGGTGTCCCATTCGTTATTTTTTTTTATCATTTTTTCTACAAAATAATGAAAACTTATTTTTTAATATGAAATACACGTAAGAATTAAAAATTTTCCTTAACGAATCTTAAAAGAAAGAATCTTTTTAATAAAATGAATAAATTTATTTCTTTAATATGTACATATCATAATAATTAAACAATTGATATCCAATATCAATTTAAAAATATAAAATCATTAATAATTAAAATTGCGAAGTGTTTAGAAATGAAACATAATACAGATTATTTTGAAGGTAGGGAAAATAGAGAACTTTTTTATCAATGCTGGTTGCCTGAAAATGAAATCAAAGCTTATATTATTGCAATTCATGGATGGGCGACTCATTCTGATCGAATGAAGTATCCTGCTGAATATTTTACTGATAAAGGTTATGCAATTTATTCTTTCGATCTTAGAGGACATTGGAGAAATAAAGGGGAGTTTCCGGGTCATATCGATAGCATGGATCACCTCCAAAAAGATATAGTTCTTTTTATGGACATCGTAAAGAAAGATGCGGGGGGTAAAAAGATATTTTTGATGGGGCATTCATTTGGAGGATTAATAAGTTTAATATATGGAATTAATCATCCTGATTTAACCGGATTACTTATTTCTTCTCCTCAATTAGGAGTTGGTATAAAATTATCGATGGGAAAAAAATTCGCGAAAAAATTATCAGGTCCCATGTCCAAAGTAGCTCCAACCAAAGTTGTAGAGATGATTATAGAGCAAAATCAGTTAACTAGTGATTTAAAAATTTTAAGAGAGCATATCGCTGATAAAAATAAATTAGAGATTATATCTATTAAAACTGCTGCTGAAATGGAAAGTTCAATCAAATGGGCATTAAAAAATGCGTCAAAACTTATGTGCCCTGTATTGATTATGCAAGCTGGGAACGATAAAATAGTAGATGGGGAAAAGACCAAAAATTTCTTTAATAACGTAGATAGTGAGGACAAAACGTACAAGGAATACGATGGATTCCTCCACGAATTATGGAACGAAAAAGGACGGGCTCAAGTATTTCAAGATATGTTTATTTGGCTTGAAAAACACTTATAAGTTGCGGAATAAAAAATAAAAAAGATAATAAAATTTAGAGATTAAGTACCTTAGCTGCGTTTTCTCCAAGAATTTTATTCTTATCGTCTTCCGTGAATTCGGGAAAATCTCCCATTAACTTAAGAGGAGGCGGTAATTTTAATTTTTTAATGCCTTTAACCCAATCTGCATTAGAAATTGATGAGGTAAATAAAGGCCAATCCGTACCAAAAAGGATTTTCTCAATACCGCAGGTTAATTTTGCTTGAACAAGCGTTTGTATTAACGCAATAGAGGCTATTTTAAAAATAGGTTGCCATGACGAGATGTCGAAATATACATTACGATTGTTTGCTGCCACGATAATTGCCTCCTCTGACCAGGGTCTACTGATGTGAGCCATTATTATTTTGATATTAGGAAAATCTACTGCAAGTTTATCAATATAAATAGGTCTACAGTACTTGAGATAACCTCCTGGAGGGCACTGACCTGTATGACAAAGTATAACCACACCAAGTTCTTCCACACGCTCATAAAAAGAATAGAAATCTTGATCATCGGGATAAAATCCAGTTAAAGGCCAAAGTTTTACTCCTTTAAAACCATGTTCTTCTACACATCTCTCTAACTCTTGGATCGCAGCTTTACCTCTTCGAGGATCTATTCCCGCAAATCCAATAATTCTGTCAGGATATTCTTTAATAATGTTTGCTAAATAATCGTTAACATATTGGTAACTTACTTTTCCTTTGTAATGAAATTCATAATCTAAACCAAGTAATACCGTTTTATCAATTCCTGCTTCGTCCATCTCTTTAATCAATCTTTCAGCAGTTCCATTCATTAATTTAGCAGGATCAAAATTGAATTGGTCACAGATCCCATATATAATATTACGCAACTCGTCTGACATTAAACTTTCTTCCCAAAAATGACAATGAGCATCAATAATCATACTAATTAACTCACAAATTCTATTTTTTGATTTAAATAAAAGACCTTTTCAAATTTAATCTATTGGTTTCTATTAGTATATTAAGAATTATTAATATTAATAAAAATTAATATTTTATTGGTTCCATACTTTAAAAACTTTAATATGTTTTGTGATAGACAAAATGAACGGATTAATCTAATAAAATAAGTAATATTTGAAGTGTTAAATTGAAAAATCAAATAAAGTAAGTATAAATAACTTCAAATAAATCAAAAGTTATGAAAAAAATC
>JBHLLE010000509.1:2713-3795 GCA_048885945.1 Candidatus Hermodarchaeota archaeon
ATGCAAATCTACCTTTAATAGATTATCTAAAATGCATAACTATCTCATAACATCTTATGAAAAAAATCTATGGATATTTTTTATATAATTCTTGAATGATCTCTTCCAGTTCTTTCATAGTTTTCCTCTCGCCGTAGGCGATTTTCCCGCATTCATCTTCTAAATCTAAGCACGATTTAATATAGGCTTTATTCATAATTGTTAACATTACTTTTGTAAAAAAGAGGAATGGAGTCTGAATTTTACAAAGATCTTTCGTAAATGAAAAGGTATCATCATCAAGCGATTCCTTTGGAAATATCCTTGTAGGGAAATTAATGTTCTTTAATTCATCTAAACCGATACTATCGCCTGTAAAAAGAAATTTCTTCGCATTATTAAACCCAAAAGCTAACAGAGGCATGAGAGTTGCACCAGTTTGCGGGAACGCCGAAATAACAAGCTCCGGCAATTTAATGTATAATTCCTCCTTCGGTCTATCGGCAAAAATCCGTAAATCTGAAGCTACCATCATTAACACCCCGAAACCAATGGCAATACCCTGACATTGAGTAATAACTGTTTTTTTCATAAGCATTATTTTTTCGTTTACTTTTCTACCCCAAACGGTTACTTTCTTTACATTTTCGGGATCTCCTTGGATTTGCTTGAGGTCATACCCTGCAGAAAAGAATCTTTCGCCAGTACTCTTAATAATTATACATTTTACTTTCTCGTCTTCGTCTGCTTTACTTAACAATTCATAAAGCGTTATTAACATCTCAATGGTAAAAGCATGAGCTTTTTCCGCTCGGTTAATAGTGATAATTGCGACACATCTCTTTACTTCATACAAAAGGTTTTCTTGATCGCTCATAATTAACTAAACTTAAAATGAAATTTAAAATATACTAAATTTTATTCTAAAAAGAAAAGGCAATAATATATCTATCCATAATGTTAGAACAAATTTAAGAAAAAAAATTAAGAATATTTTTTACGTAATTTTTTTATAAACTGGTCTAGCTGCTTATTTGTTTTTTTCTTTTCATAAGAGAACTTAGCGCATTCATCTTCCAAATCAAAACAAGATTTTATGCATG
>JBHLLE010000510.1:0-3795 GCA_048885945.1 Candidatus Hermodarchaeota archaeon
GTTAACAGATCCAAGTCTTGTGGGTTCTGTGGAGGGTTTTAGTGCCGATTTTGCACCATTTACAAATTCCCTTCAACTCTTAGCTATTATTGTTTTCTTGACTGGGGGGATATTTATCATAAGAAATTCTTTAAGATCAGATGATCAAAAAATCCGATGGAAAGGTAAGTTTTTGACGATAGCATTTATTTCTATAACGGTTGCAACAATATATGACGCAATGGCACCCTTAACTCCTGTATTATTTACAATAATGAGGTTTATATTGATTTCAAGCAGCATAGAATTTTATCTAGGCTTTTTTCTTCCTGAATTTATAGCAAAAAAAATCATTAAAGAGTAAGGATACTAAAACTAATTTTTTTTTAAATTTTCTATATAACTAAAAGACTTATTTAGAAAGCGATTATGACATACTCTCAGCAATAATCGTTGTTATTAGATACACAAAACATTCTGCGATAAAGAATACAAATAAGTCAGCTATTACAGCCCATATTATAAATAAGAAAAGGATAGAACAGAACTCAATAAGAATATTATCACTAAAATTACCTATTCCATAGATTAACACGATTGTGATAGTTGCAAAGAATGAAATCATCCATTGGATTGCAGTATATATTACATAAGTTTTAGAATCGTATTGAGCTAAATCTATGTCTACTTCAAAATAAACTCGTTTTATTAATGAAGGTATCCATAAACAAACGATAAAGAAAAGAGCATATCCATTAAAAATCACCAATTCTGTGAATTTAAATGAGTGATATTGAAGATAATGACTTATAAGAATGGATAAAGTAATAATTAAAGAAATAATCCATATTATCCAGATTATTTGAATAGATCTTTTCATTAAAATTGAGTTATTATTCATTATAGATTAATGTCCAGTTTAGTTATAAAATAAATTAAGAATCATTAAAAAATAAGAAAATATGTATATATAAATAAATCCTTCTTTGATTAATTTAATATGAATTTTAAACACAATTGTTTAGTTGGAATACCAAAAAGGAATAATTATTGAATTATTGTTTTTTCTCGATTCTGAACGATTTCTAAGAAATTAAGAAAAGAAGAAAAGAGTTAATTTAAAATTAAGAAGAAGAATTATACGATTTATTTTTTTATTTTATCTCAAAAAATTAAGCTTTAAAGTTTAATTAAAAAGAGTAAATTTCATTTTTTCCACAGGACTCCATAATTCATCAGCTTTTACAACCCATTCATCAAAATCTTTAGAATTTTCAGGAAACATTTCATAATGTTTACGTATTTTATTTGATATTTTCATATATTTTAACATCGTACCAAGTGTTTTTTTAGAAAATTGTCGAGTTATAATTCCCCAAAGAAAAACACCAAGAATTTTTATCATTCCACCTAGTCCTATTTGTAATTCATAGTAATTGTTCATATCTTCGAAAGCTTTTGCGCTAAAAATGATTTCTTTTTTAAATAAAAATTCCATATCATTTTTAGTAGTATTAGCAGCAACCGGAATTTGAGCAAGTAATGCAGAACATTTGGCTCCATAATCTCTAAAATATTTTACATTGATTTCCCATAATTTTTCCTTACTAATGTAATCGCGATTTTGTAGAGCATCATCTAATACTTCTGATGCTATTCTGGAAACTGCCCATGATAAAGCAACCCCTTCACCATTGAATGGTTTAGTCATACATGCACTATCTCCTAAACAGAAAAATGCGTCTCCTACTAACGAATAGGGAAGTCGCCGATATACTGTAGTAGCTCTGTGTTCTTCTAAAATTTCAAAGGGAGGAAAAGGCATATTTTCTAAGAATATTTTATTAGCTTTCTCTGCATTTTGAAAACTTCTAGGCTGACCATTTCCGAAAATATTAGCATTAGAAATAAAGTGAGGTGCAATCCAGTGTTTATAATACATCCAAGTTATTGATTTTGCCTCTATTCCTGGATGAGGTTCATCCGGTTTTTGCCAACGAATAACGCGTTGAATTACATACATTTTCTCATCATCTTCAATTTTAAAGGTTTCCACCCCATATTCATTGGGGAGTGATCTACGAACAACAGCACTAGTTCCGGAAGCATCTACAATAACCCTTCCATAAAGCTCCATTTCATTTCCATCTTTCTCAATTATGATACCAATCAATTTTTTATCCTGAAATATATTACTCTTAAATTGGCTTGAAAATTGAAAATTTACACCCTCTTTTTCTGATAAATTTATTAATCTTCGTACAAATAACTGAAATCTCATAGCAATTACTCCCCACTTCATTTTCTGAGGATAATTACCTTTCGGAGAGTAATGAATGGTCGTTTCTAATGATGTAATATATTCATCATTTCCAAGAGCTGGTGGAGGTACCCCAAATTCTTCAAATGCGAAAGTGTCCATATGAAATTGATCCATCTTCGAACCTACAGATTCACGCGAATCACGCTCTAAAATTAATATTGATTTTCCTTTCTTTGCCATTAGCCATCCTAGATATATACCTGCTGGACCTGCACCTACAATAAGAAGATCGTATGGTTTATTCATAATTATGAAAAAATAATAGCAAATAAAAAAATTATGTAAGCTATGACTTTAATTATCGTGCCAAAAGGGATATAATTCTTGAATTATGGTTTGTTCTCGATCCTGAACAATTTCTAATTCATTTCGCACCCATTCAGAAATCCATTTATATTTATCTTTAAACCTTGAATCCATAAAAATAATAGCCCCTTTATCTATTAGTTTTCTAATTGGTCGTCCAGAAGCTTGATTTGCTCTTTGAACTGCGGGATATAAATATGCAAAATTCCAACCTTGATTATTAAATACTTTATTGTAGTATTCTATTTTCGCATTAACTCTAGGTGTAGGTAAATGATAAGGGAAACCAGCAATTACGACCGAATTCATATAGTCACCGGGATAATCTTCACCTTCTGAATTTCTTCCACCACACACACCTAAAAGAACCGCACCATTATTACTATTTGAAGCCATTGATTTAAAATCATTAACTAACAGAGCGTTTTCTGAAGCTGACAATCCAGGTTCTTCAATAAATAATTTTTTATTATTTTTAAGAACGATTTTTTCTAAATTATTTTTTAACAATCCCTCAAGAACTTTATAAGAAGCACAAAAAATTCCAACATTAGCAGGTGTACAATAGAGAACTTCGTTAATTTTATTTATCATTTTCTTAAACATAGAAGAGGTTCTATTTTCTCTTTTGGTATTAATCCCTTCAGTTATAAGAGCTTTAATATTTTTTTTTTGAAATGGAGAATCCGATATTATACCTTTAAAATTCTTTCCACTCTCGTGAAAGCCCATAAGTTTATTAAATACGTAAGGATTGACGGTTCCTGAAAGATTTAAACAGCTATAACAATTTTTATATATTGGAACTGCAATTTCTCTTGGATCTAAAGCAATAATCTCTAGCGCAATGTTTTTTTTCTCTTTTTTCTCTTGAATCTTATAACAAAAGAAATAATTATCTAGTATATATGTTTTAATCCATTTTAGCCAAAATTCAGCTAAAGACCCTAAAAAATCTCTGGATATCTCACCATTTGAAACTTTCTCTTCGTGAATTGCTACGCTAAATTCATATAATTCTTCAATAAAATTTTTAAAATCATTTAAATCAAGTAAACCTAATTTAGTATAGACTTGTTCTAAAAATAACGATGGATTAATTTCCTTCTCATTTAAATTTAGACTTTTAATTTTTTTGTTAAGATGATTCATTAAAATATCTACAAAATTTTGCATAATTACGGGAG
>JBHLLE010000511.1:0-3788 GCA_048885945.1 Candidatus Hermodarchaeota archaeon
TTTATTTTTTCTATTTGAATCTAAAATAAATTAAAATTAGTTAAGATAAGATAATTCACTATTAATCCATTTTTTTTATAATTTTAGGAGATATTATTGATCTGTAATAAAATAGACTGGACTTGACCACGCTTGATGACCATTTTCTAAAGTTATTTTTACAAAAATCCGATCGTCCTGATTTGGAGTTGGTACTAAGGGTATATCAATCTGAAACGTAAATGAAGTCTGAGGATTTTCTCGCGAATATCTATAAACGCGAACCCGCTTGTCAACACCTCCAGCTTCGAAAATCGTATCTTCAACTGAAATGTTGTTGATCGGAAGTTGAAAATTGATTTGAGAGGATTGAAAATCAAGTTTTCCTTCAAAAGGATCAAGAAGATTCACGTCAAATCCTTGAAAATTTCCCGAAGTTATAGTGTCCCAGAATAATATATTATCTGATTTTTGTTGAAGAGGTGCGTCTTGGTTCCAAAAATTAAACGATTGAGCAGAAAGAATTCGGTTGTCTTCAAATTCTACAGTTCCTTTCCAAGTAGCATTTCGTTTGCGAGCTCGAAATTCTGCTCCTTCCCATCTAATTCGAATTTGAGTTGGATATTTATTAAGAACATCCGGATTAACTTTTGGATCATTTTGGTTTACTTTTATTAATTCCTCTTCTAATTCTTTGGATGAATAGAGGTATGGTCGGATGGTTGTAGTAAGATCTTTACCATTGAAAATCTCTATGCGTTCGATAGGTGATGCGGCTGCAATTGAAACATACAATGCCAAATTAACCTTGATATCATTAGGGACTCCAATGATATCTCCCATTTGAGCCATGACGCAGGGTTTTGAACTTTCTAAATTATTAGGAAAGATCGAAGGATCTTTTTCGTAATATTTACACTCATGACTTAATTTTCCTTCGATTTCAAGAAATATTCTTTCTCCGGTTGTTGCATAATGATGCCGATGCTTTAATGCATTAAAAATTTCTTCACGAGATAATTCTGAACAAAGAAAACAAGTAAGCCCTCCATAGGTTCCAAATTTAGATGCTCCTGGATATGCAACTCCTGGTCGACCTTTATGATCGTCACTATTTGCTACAATTCCCATTCGATATCCTCTCTCAAACGCATCAAATAATAGCCATTCAAACGTCCCCCAAGCAGAATGAATTTCGACAGAATTTTCAATCCTTCCATCGTGATGGTTTAGGATATCTGCGTATCTTCCTCCTACATGAGCAATCACTAAAACTGTTTCGTCTGCATCTGGATGATCTGATCTTAAAGCTTTAAATAAATCTGAGGCAGTTAGGCAATCCGTATCCTGATCGTTTTCTTGCTGAATTAAAGCGTGAGAAGAACGATGGATTTGACAATACGGGTTTAGAAAATATACGTTTCGATCTCCCCCTAAGGCAGTATTTGCGGAATATTCGTATCCAAAAAGAGTAACAAAAGTATCTTTTTCGTTGTATTTTTCAGATAAGTCGTTGAATAATTTCCATAATTTTTTTGTTATTTGAAAATCGTTTCCTTGATGACCTATGACGTCTAAAAACGCAACATCTCGTGCAAACTCAAAATACATTTCTGCGCTGTTAGATCCAATAGTTTCTTCTGATTGACCGTGCATATCTCCCCAGTAGTGTTTGATTGATGGATTATCTTTCAAGATTAGAGGATTAGTTCTGGTAAGATAATTAGAGTCTTCATCGTATAAATCAATAAAAATAATCGATTCGTTGAATGAAATCTTATTCAGATTAAGATTCTTTATTTTAAGTCCAGTAATTTTATGACTTCTTTTACCTTTAGTTATTTTATATATAGCCGGAAGACCTATAATTTCGTGGGAAGGTTTCAATGTTAATATACATTCCATTTTATCAGATGGATTACCCCATCTATCTTCAGCTCGTATTTGAAGAGAAAATTCTTCATTTACTCCCTGTAAAGTAGGAAAAAAAGCTTTCCATTTTATAGGTGACCCACTTACTAAGGATATTTTGGGACTGGATAACGGAATAAAAACGTTTGTTGAGAATACATCCACTACAGTGCGAAATTCGAATGTTGGCTCGCAAAAAGTCTGTAAACGTAATCCTGGAGACCCATACAAACTATCTCCTAATTGAATCTTAATTGTTTCCCCTGCCTTTAGTCCTTTTCCTGCAATCCTAACTCTAAGCATTTTATACCAAGGGCGCTCCCCTTCTCGTAATTCGTATGATAGGACGACATCAGCACCATTGGACGCAGACGCAGTCGTATAACCTACTTCTTTGGGATTTTCCATCTGTAGTGGACTTTGATCACACGCAAAGCGGAAAAATATTTTTAATCCTCCGAGATCGTCCATTCCGTATATTCCCGCCGTATACGTTAGGGTAAAAGAAGCATATGTACCAGCAATAAATTCGCCTTCTGGTTCTAAAGAAACAATTCCGAAGGGATTTAGCTTTAAATTCTGAGTTGTCATTATAGTTTTTCTAATAGAAAAAGAATTTTCTTTCTTTCTTTTCAATTTGTTAAGAATGTTATTGAGATAAGATTCTCGAAATAATTTAAGTTTGATGATCGTTTGAAAATATAGTTAAAACTGCCTAAAACTCGTTTAAAAAATCTAACTAAAGATTTAAATATAAAAGAATGTTTGGCACTAAAATCTAAAGGGTTACCCCTGCGGGAACCCCTAATCCAATTAACGACATTGCTTCTGAACCTGTAAGCAAAGTTTCAATTTCATATTTAAATCCTTTAATATTTGTAAACTCAAGCATACGCTTGGTTATTAGTCTTAACGCTTTTTCATATTGACCTTCTTTAATTTTATCAATTGAAATAACTTTAATTCCATCTCTAGTGGCGCTGACTCCTATTGATAAGATAGGTTCTTCAAAATGCTTGGTAGGTAATTTGTTTTTAAGTTCTACGAAAATCTCACCCGCTTCTCTTTCCTTTCCGTGGGGATACCATGTTGTAGTCATAATCATTACCATATACAACACCTCTTTTTAATTTAAATAATATAAATTGGAAACTTTATACAAAGTAAAAATTAATAATTAAGCGTACAAATTTTACATTGTTGTAAATATTCGAGAAATTTCGATGATTTAAGCCTTTTGGCTAATTTTTATCTTTAAAAATTAAGTTTATTTGCCTAAATCAAATTATATCGATTTTAAAAATATATAATTTGTTTAAATTGCTTCTAGTTCTTTCATAAACACTAACTCACTGTTGACATTATATACCTTGCGTTCTATTGGAGGGGTAGTAAATGCACTAAATTTTGCAACGAGCTCTTTATAAATTCCACTTGTTTGCAATGCTTCAGCGTCTTCTTTACTTTCCCAAATCGCGACAGAAATTCCTTCATCAAGTTGTTCTGTAACTAATAAAAAACAACTTATAAAACCTTTTTGTTTCTTAAGGATTGGGGTTGTTTCCTCGTCCCATATCCTTCTTATTTCCTCTGCTGAAACTCCTGGTTTAGCTTTTGTAAATGTTAAGCTTGCAAATGCCAAATCTCTCACCTCATATTTTGTTTTATCAATTTTTAGCTTAGGATTTCCAAAAGTCATAATTCTTACTTTTTTGTTAAATTTGAATTCAATGATAGTGATGCAAGTTAAATATTTAAGTATTATAATAAGTGCTTAAGAAAAAGTCAAATAAGGATTATAAAGCTCTTTTGCAAATTAACTATTTATTTAAGATTATTTTTAATGTGATAAAATAAAATAAGTTCCTAATAATTTTTAACGAGAAAAGTGGAATAGG
>JBHLLE010000512.1:0-3786 GCA_048885945.1 Candidatus Hermodarchaeota archaeon
CCCTGCAAATATCAAAAGCCGATTCTTGTATAAATTTATTTTCCATTTTAGTTCTAGCGATAAGATCAAAATCAGTTTTCATATATAAAACAAAATCTTGTAAGGTAGAAATTCTTTTGTTTAATTGATCAAATTTTTCGTCAATTTTGTTTAAAATTTGTTCATTATTTTCCATCAAGTTAAATCATCTGAGTTTTTTGTTAAATGTTAAATTAAACTCTATAACTATAGTAAACTATACTCATATTTAAGAGTATACTAAAGTGGAGTGGAATAATAATTTTTATATAGTAAATATTATATTTTTAATTAACATAAAAATAACGACAAATGTGAGTTTTTATGACAGAATTAGATTCTTACAAAAAACTATGGCAAGCCCTCAATTTATTTTTCATAAAAGTTCCTAAAACCAAAACATTTATGAAAATCTTAGAAGAGCTTTACACTCCTGAAGAGGCTGAGATGCTTTCATTATTTAAAATACCTTATTTAGATAAGCAGAAAGTTTCTTCTATTGCAAAGAAATTTAAAAAACCTGAAAATGATGTTGAAGAAATTTTTCAAAATCTTGTTAAAAAGGGAGTTTTATTTAAAAGAATAGAAAAAGGAAAATCTACTTATTCTTTGCTTCCATTTGTTCCAGGGATATATGAAAACTACTTTATGAGTCTTCCAGATTCTTTAGAAAAAACGAAAAAAATTGCTAATTTAATGGAAGATTACTTTTGTGAAACTTTTGGACAAGAATGCTATAATTCAAGTACGTATCCATTCAATCGTGTTTTGCCCCATGAAAAAGCTGTGGAAAAAACCATTGAATTGAAAGAAGAAGTATCAGTCGAGTTAAAAATTTTACCATTTGAAGTAGTAAGCGAATACATAACTAAAGCAAGTAAAATCGCAATAGGCAAGTGTGCATGTCGTATACATGCAGAAATTCTTGATGGTAAAAAAAGATGTGATAAACCTTTAGAAGTTTGCATGATTTTTGGAGATACAGCAGATTATTGGGTCGAAAAAAAGATTGGTAGATATGTTGATAAAGAGGAAGCAAATAAAATCCTCCGTCAAGCTGAAGAGGCTGGTTTAGTTCATAATACTTACAATCATGCCGAATTTGAAGGAGATCTCTCGGGATTAATCTGTAATTGCTGTTCTTGTTGCTGTATTGCATTACAAAGCTTGTCAAGAAATAAAAATCCACGAGGTCTAGCCCAATCAAATTTTGATCCTGTAATTAATCATGAATTATGTAAGGTCTGCAAAAAATGTATTGAAATGTGCCCAATGGACGCGATCTTTCATCATGCCCCTCATACTGATGATTTAACTGATAATTATATTTATATTCAAAAACAACTTTGCATAGGATGCGGTGTATGTGCTTCCCATTGTCCAAACAACGTAATTAGTCTTAAAAAAGTACGTTCCCAAATCCCTGAAAGAACGGTTGTCGATAGTGGTTTCCGATACATGTACGAACATGAAAATAAAGAAATTTAAAAATATTAATTATCTTATTTTTTTTTTTTCTTAAAGAAGATTTTATAATTCTAACTTAAGATGGAGTAAAGTAGAGTATTTTAAATAAAGTAATTTAAATGGATAAATTTTTTAAACAAAATGAATTAATGACTTTAGTATGTCAACAAAATATCCCAAGTACGAAAAATATTCGAAGTATCAACAGAAAAAAAAGGATTCTCTATACGATCGGTTTATGGCCTTTTTGAAAAATTCAAAGAGAGTTATGAAGATTGCTAATAAACCAAATAGAAAGGAGTACATGATGGTGTTTAAGATTTGCGGAGCAGGCTTAATCTTTTTAGGGGTATTAAGTTATGTTATACAGCTGATTTTTTCTGTAGCCATACCACTTGGAGATTAGAATAAAATCTCATAAATTAGATTATTTTTAAAACTCATTTTTATCGCTGGTTGATGAAAAATGAAAGTTGTATTAAATTATAATGAAAATCTGCATTTTACTGCAAATGTGAGACATTTTAGTAATATTCACATTGACGAACCAGAGTCTTTCCATGGAACTGATTTAGGACCCAGTTCAGTAGAATACGTATTAATTGGAATAGGAGGATGTTTAGGGACGACTTTTTTTTATTGTTTAAAAAGGAACAACATACTTATTAATAATATTGAAATAATAGTTGATGGAACTTTAAAGCATACAGAACCTAAAAAGCGGCTGAGACTTGTAAGAATTGACGTAGAGATTTTTGTTGATTTTAAAGAAAAAGTACCAAATGAAAAGATTGAATTATGTAAGACCGTTTTTCAGGACTATTGCCCTTTATCAAATTTAATCACCCAGGGACTCCCATTAAACATTAGAATTTCAGAAAAATAACATAGAAATAGAATTAAAAAAAATAAATGGAAACTTGATCAGGTATTTTTAGTTCGTCTTCTTTATTTTTGCAAGCTATAAATTTTATATTAAGATCTAAAACAATAGATAGTAGACGATTTGTAAGTATCCCATCAACGATTAAAAAAGTAGTATCTTTATAATCTTTAATATTCTCGAAAAGTTCTCCAACAGGCATTTCAAAGACTTTTTTAAATTTTTTATCAAAACCAAAAGAAAAACCATCTTGAATATTTTCTATTGCCTCAATAATTAAATTGCTTTCTTTTTCCTTAACTTTAAATTTTTTTAATATTTTTAAAATAACTTTATTTTTCTCTTCGAATTTTTTTTTTTCTGCGGTTACTTCGCTAGTTTCATTTAATTCGTTTACTGATTTTCGATTTTGTAGAGCTTTGATTAACTGTTTTCTTGTTAATTCTTCGACTTCGTATCCATCAGGTGCCCGTGCGATGTAATCCAATTTAGCAACTTGTAATAACTCGTTAAAAATTATAGTACCCCCCCGATCTCCATCTAGAAATGCTGTGACACTACTCTTATTTTTAATTAACTCAATTATTGATTTTGGAATTTGAGTTCCTTGAACAGCAATAGTATTTTTAACTCCTATTCTTAATAAGTTTAAAACATCAGCACGTCCCTCAACAATAATTATATCTGGGCTAGCTTCAATTTCAGGACCAGCAGGTAGCTCATCTGGACCCCATGAAATAATTTCACTAAGTTTAATATCTGTATCTATTTTTTCTTCGATTTCGCTGGATTCCATTGATTTTGAATCCCATTCTTTCAATAATTCCGCTGCTCTTTCTATTATTTGCTTCCTTTTTGTTTCTCTAACGTCAGAAATTTCTAACAGTTTTATTTCAGCTTCGCAAGGACCTACTCGTGAAACAGTTTCAATAGTAGCTGCTAACAAAGCAGTTTCTTTTCTAGTTAGAGAAGAAGGAATTTTAATAATACCTTCAGAGATACCCTCTTTTGATATGTTTTCAACTTCAATTCTTCCTATGCGACCTGATTTTTGAAGGTCGCGCAAATCAAGGTCTAAGAGAAGTCCTTCGGTTTGCCCAAAAACGGCACCAACTTTAGACGTTTAAACCTAACCGGCTTAAAATATATCTGACTTCTCGACGACTCCCTTAATTATAAATTTAGCTTCAATTATATATTTGGTCGTAAAATCTGTTTGATTTGTAATGATAATCACTTCCAATATCTTAGCATATTTGCTTTATATTTTTTTTTTAAAGTATCAGGATTATAATTTCGATTAAAAATTAGAATTATAGTTTCAACTTATAATGTAGATTATAAGTTTAATTATCATCTTAAAATTTGTCAATTGATTTAATGAATCTATTAAAGCTATAATTTTAATTTATTGATGT
>JBHLLE010000513.1:0-3781 GCA_048885945.1 Candidatus Hermodarchaeota archaeon
TCGTAGTTTCCTTGAACATCATAAATCAAACCAATACTGTTAAGATATGTGGCTCTACCAGAAGGATCTTCTAGTTGCTCGGCAATTCTTAACGCTTCTTCATATCGTTTTAGCGCTTCAGAATAGTTCCCTTGTTCTTTATAGATCACCCCAATGTTATTAAGAAAGGTAGCTTTTTGAGTGAGAAATCCCATTTGTTCAGCAATTTTTAGCGCTTCTTCGTATCGTCTCATCGCTTCGGAATAATCCCCTTGATTATAATAGATTAATCCGATGTTATTAAGATATGTGGTTTTACTAGATAAGTCTCCCAATTTCTCAGCGATCACAAGTGCTTTTTCACATCGATTTAATGCTTCAGGGTAATTTCCTTTTGCTTTGTGAACATTTCCAATATTATTAAGAAATGTTGCTTCACTAGAAAGATTTCCCAGTTTCTCAGCAATCTTTAGAGCCTCTTCGTATCGTTTCATCGCTTCGGGATAATCCCCTTGTTCATAATAAATTAATCCAATGTTATTAAGATATGTAGCTTTACTAGATGGTTCTCCCAGCTGATCGGCAATCGTAAGCGCTTTTTCACATCGAATTAATGCTTCAGGATAATTTCCCCTTGCTTTGAAAACATGTCCAATATTATTAAGATATGTTGCTTCACTAGTAAGATTTCCCAGTTGCTCAGCTATCTTCAATGCTTCTTCGAGTCTTTTGATCGCTTCGGGATAGTTCCCCTGTGCACCATAAACTAAACCAATATTATTAAGATATGAGGATTTACTAGAGAGATCTCCCAGTTGTTCGGCAATTTTTAGTGCTTCTTCATATCGTTTCATCGCTTCGGGATAGTTTCCTTGTGCATCATAAATTAAGCCAATACTGTTAAGATATGTGGCTTTACCAGAGAGTTTTTCTATTTGTTCGGCTATCTTTAAAGCCTCTTCATATCGTTTCATCGCCTCAGGATAGTTTCCTTGAACATCATAAATTCGGCCAATATTATTAAGATAAGTGGCTTTACTAGAAAGATCTTCTAATTGTTCGGCAATTGTTAGCGCCTCTTCGTAATTTTTTAGTGCTTCAGGATAATCCCCTTGTTCATTATAAATTAGACCGATATTATTAAGGACATGCGATTTCCAGGATAATTCATTTTTTTCTTCTGCGAGAGTTAATAGTATTTTAGAACACCTTAAGGAATCTTCATACATATTAAAAGAATTGTATATCTCATCTGGGATCTCATAATTTCTGAATTCGTCAGCCGTTTCAATATTGTTTTTAAGCCAGCTTGAAGGACTTATAGAAAAATTCTCTTTACTAATGGAAGGTTTATTTTCTAATAGTCCATCACATAATCTTGAGGTATTTGTTTCAATTCTATAGATATGTTCTGCATTATGCATTCTGAAAAGGTCTGTAAGAATTTGAGCTATTTTATCCGATTCTCCTTTTTCTTTAAGGTCATCTTCATTAATTTCATAGATTTTTTCACGCCCTCCATCGTCTGAAATATAATTTATCCAAATTATGTTTTTAATATTCTTTAATACTCTTAAAGTTGGCACAACGTCAAAATCATCACTTCCTGAATATCCCATAACTACTATTGTACGGTTATTTGAAATATTCTCAAATAATGGGCGCTTAAATGGTTCTACTTGAAACACAGACTCACCTTCCTTACCCGAGCCAAACGCTTGAATCGTTGCAACTAGAGAATCTCTTGTATCTTCTCCCGTAATGATATTTTTAGGTGACCCATGAATTTTATAGATTGCCTTTTTTCTTTCGTTGAATAATTTAGTTGGATTTTTATAAATCTCAAATTCATTTTTGGTTATAACAGAAATAATTTCGTCTTGTGGAACTCCCAATTCAATTATAGCATATTCGATAAGATAATCAAAATTCGTGGTCATGACAAAATGCCCTCTCTTAAGCATCTCTGCTAAAAAAAAATGTTGAAGGTTAGGTTTATCGCATTGACCATAATAATCTATAATTTTAAGTTCGGGATCTAGACGATCTCTAACAATTTCTACTAATTGTTCAAATCTCAGCTCAGATATGTTCAAAATCTTTTCAATTTCAGATTTTTCACATGTGTATTTAATGATGGTTTCAATCATTGCTCTACCAGCGGGCAAACATGAGGGAGCATCGACCGAACATCCTGCTCCTATTAAGAAGGTCAATCTTTCACCTTCTATTAGTTCCTTAAATGTTAGGGATGTAAGTTTCATAATTAATTCTATTTAAATTGTAAATGAATTTTATTTACTCTTTAAATTTATTAATTATTTGATTTTACAATATTAATAATTTGTTATATAAATTAGAAATTAAGAGGATTGGATTAATTAGACAAAATAATTAAGAATAAATTAATCTTCAAAAGGATTTTAAAATTATCTATATCGGATTTACTACATAGGATGTTTAAATAATCTTCATTTTTCTAACATTCAAACCGAAGTGTATTAATTAAATTGACCTCTGGAGTGATATTTTGTGTCAAATTTTATTAAGGAAATAGTTGAATTGAATGAAATAGAAGTTATTGAACTATTAAAAAATAAGTTAGAAAAAAAGGAAGTTCCATTAGCAATTATGGATGAAATTAAAGTAGCAATGAAGACAATTGGAGATAAATTTCAAAATAAAGAATATTTTTTACCTGATTTAATTATGTCAGGAGAAATTTTAAGAAAAATATTTGAGATTCTCGGTCCCGAGTTAAAAACTACACAAAAAACGGATATATCTCTAGGTAATGTTCTTTTAGGGACTGTTCAAGGTGATATACACGACATTGGAAAGGACATTGTAAAATTTATGTTGGAATCAAATGGATTCGAAGTTGTTGATTTAGGTATAGATGTTCCTCCTGAAAAGTTTGTTGAAAGTATGAACGAGTTTAAACCAAGTATTTTAGCACTTAGCGGATTTTTAACGATTGCTTTTGATGCGATGAAAATCACAATTCAACTTATTAAAAGTGCAGGATTGAGAGATTCGGTCAAAATTATGATTGGTGGTGGAACTATCGATGAAAATATTGTTGAATATGTAGGTGCTGACGCTTATGGAGAAAGCGCGGTTGATGCAGTAAATTTAGCTAAAGAGTGGAGTAATATAAAAGGGTGATTTTTAATGGCTGAAAAAAAGCCCAAAGAATTATATAAAGAGCGATATGAGCGAATTACGACTACTATCAGTTTGAAAGAACCTGATAGAGTGCCTATTGCACCATTTTCCCATTTTTACGCTTCTAATCAACAAGGATTAACGAATAAAGAGGCCATGTACCATCCAGAAAAACTATCTGAAGCGAATATCAATACTTTTAAATCACTCCATTGGGATATGGTACCTCCATTAGTTTTTTCACTTAATGGAAATATTTTCGATAGCCTAGGATTAAAATTTTTTAAGTGGCCTGGAGCTTATGATAAGGAACAACGCTTAAAAGAAAATGAACCCTTCCAATTTGTCGAAGGTGAATATATGAAAGCCAACGAATATAAAGAGTTTTTTACAGATCCTACTGGTTTTATTCTTAGAAAGATTTTACCTCGGCACTATTCGAATCTTAAAGGATTTGCAAATTTTCCTAATTTTTTAAGTCTATGTAATGGTTATATGATGCACTTGCATTTTTCACTATTCTACGGACTTCAATCAACCAAGAAGATAATTGAATCTCTTGAGCAAACTACTAAATTACTTTTAAAGTGGATACAAATTATATTAAATTACTCCAAAGAAATGAAAAAGTTAG
>JBHLLE010000514.1:0-3772 GCA_048885945.1 Candidatus Hermodarchaeota archaeon
CTTATGAAGATATTGGAATTAGACCTTATGGAGAAGGTAGAGATTATATTGAATCTGGAGACGGATTTATAATAAATCCGTATACAAATAAACCTGGAAAACTCCCGAGCAATCCAAGTGGAGGATTAATCGGATGTATGCACGCTGTTGGAGCTACGGGACTCATGCAAATAGCTGAGATTGGTTACCATATTTGGAATCGATGGAACGAGATACACGAACCTGAAGAAAAATGGAAAGCATTTGGTCGTGAGAAACCTAAAGATTGGACAAGTCTTCAAGTCAATGGAGCTAAGCGTGGTCTTGCAATAAGTCATGCTGGTGTTGGATCTCATGTAACTTGTACAATTTTAATGGATCCAAATAAATTAATAAAGGAGGATTAAAAGATGCCAAAAACAGAAAAAGAAAAAGGTTTTGTTGATATTGTAAATGGAAGGTATAAACCCAAAGGAACATTCCATATTATCGAAAAAAATCAACCAATATTTAACAAAGATACAGGAAAACTAGCGGGAGTAACAAATCCTAGAGACATGACATATATCCATTCATATGGTGGAGAAGCTCTTTTCTTTGAATCACTTGGAAAAGGTAAACTTATGGCCACTCGATGCGACAATGATAAATGTGAAGAAAAAGGATCCATATACGAACCTTTTAGAATTTGTTGTCCAGATTGTTTAAGAAGAGCTACTGTAGTAGATATTACAGAAAAAGCCCAAAAAACGGCAAAAATCCATTCATTCATAATTACCCATCGATCAGGAGCGTTTAATACCCTTTCGAAACCTATAAAGTTTATAAATGTCGAATTTGACGATGTTGTAACAATCTTGATGAGCGTTTTAGCTGCAGGAGAACCTGAAATCGGAAAACGCGTAGTTCCTATTTTCAGAACAAAGGATCCAACATACACCATTATGGATCTTATGTTTGTAGTTGAAGGTACACCAGAATCAGAATTACCAGAAGGATTTACTTATTAATTTAACTTATTTTTTAATAAATTTTATTTTTTAATTGAAATTTTTTCTATATATTTACACTGGAAGAAATAAATATCTAAAATTTAGTAAATTTCAATTTTAAATTTAAACATCCATTTTTAAAAAATCAGACTTAATAAAAAAAGAAAATTAAAAGAATTATAATTCTACGCTTCCTTCTTTTAAATGAAAAATTTTGCGAGCCTCATCAGGAGTTGCTACTTCACGTCCAGCTAATTCAGTGACTTTAGTTGCCCATTGAACTTGTTCCCAACTACCCTTTGCCAATTCGCCATTAGGCATTCGAATATTATCTTCTAAACCCACACGAATGTGGCCTCCCCACGCAGCTGCAGTTAAACCTGCCATAATCTGATTTTTAGCAACTCCACACACACTCCATGTCGTACCTTCTGGCATTAAATTTAGAAGGTTTCCCAGATTTGAAGGACTGAACGGAATTCCACCCAATACTCCAAAGACTAATTGAAAATGCAAGGGTTTTACAAAAAGGTCCTCTTGTTTATTGAGAAAAAGCATGTTATATAATCCACCATAATCATACACTTCCATCTCTGGTTTCGTTCCAGCTTTTTTCATTTCTTTAGCAAATTTTTCAACCATTCGAAAATCGTTAACAAAAACATTTTTATTACCCATTATAACCTTTCCTGTTTTGAAATCACCAACACTAAAATTCATTGAATTAGTATTCAGGGATGCTAAAGGTGGTTTAAATTTTTGCACAGGAGCAATTCTATCTCTTTCTGATACTACAGTACTAATAGCACTACTTAGATTAATTATTATTTTAGGGGCTTGTTCTTTTATCGCTTTTAATGTAGCTCTAATCTGTTCCAAATCGGCGGTGGGATTTCCTTTTTCTGGATCTCTTGCATGAATATGTACTATTGACGCACCGGCTTCATAGCATTTTCTTGCTTCCTCACCAAATTCCTCGGGTGTATAGGGTACTGCTGGATTTTGTCTTTTTACAGTCACAGCTCCCGCTAGAGCCGCACTAATTACCAATTTATTTGATAAATCTTGAGACATTTTTATGTTTTCAACCTCAAATATGTATTTATATTAAATTACTATATAATTAAGATAATTAACGTGTAAATAAAATCACATTAATTTATAAATTCTATGACCTTAGATTTTATGCTAATTATTTATAACTATAGTTATTAATAAAAAAATGAATACAAAATATTATAGAGAAATCTGATTAATAAATAGAAGAATATATTTCATATTCTTTAAAAAGTAAAAAAATAAAAAAAAATGTAAATAATTTACTCAAGATTAATTATTTAGGTAGACTTAGAATTTTTCTTGTTTCGTCAGGTGTAGCAGCTTCTCGTCCTGCAAGTTTTGCTACTTTTACAGCCCATTCTACTTGTTCCCATGAACCTTTGGCTAAATCTCCATCAATGTTACGAATATTATCTTCCAATCCTACTCGAATATGACCTCCAAGAGCAGCAGCACACAATCCCGCCTCAAATTGGTAGTGAGCAACTCCACAAACTGACCAAGTAGCAGTAGGAGGTTTTAATTCCAAGAGATAATTTAAGTTTCGCACGGAAAATGGTATTCCGCCTAAAACTCCGAATACAAATTGGAAATGAAGTGGTTCTTCAAATAGTTGTGATCTTTGTAAAAAGTTGATATTATACATTCCTCCAGCATCATAGATTTCAATTTCTGGTTTAGTCTGTGCTTTTCTCATAGCTTTTGCTAACCTAGTAATTAGCTTGAAATCATTTTTAAACACGATTTCAACCTGCACTTGTCCTGTCTTCCAATCACCCACCGCAAAATTCATGCTAGCAGAATTTAAAGAAGCTAAG
Organism: Candidatus Hermodarchaeota archaeon; assembly: GCA_048885945.1. Taxonomy (GTDB): domain Archaea; phylum Asgardarchaeota; class Lokiarchaeia; order Sigyniarchaeales; family SOKP01; genus LW40-45. Next base: position 2,849 of record JBHLLE010000514.1, read on the forward strand.
TTTGGCTGATATTCTCTAATAGGTGTTATACGTTGCTTATCTGTAGCATTAATGCTAATAGCAGAACTTAAATTAATAAGGATTTCTGGACATTCGTCTTTTATCGCTTTTAACGTGGCTTCGTAATGCTTGAGATCTGGAGTAGCTCTTTGGGTCTCAGGATCTCTCATATGCAGATGAACAATTGCAGCTCCAGCCTCGTAGCATTTTTTACACTCTGCAGCATACTCCTCTGGTAAAATAGGAATATTTTCGTTTTGTTCTTTTGTTGTTATAGCTCCACATAACGCGGCAGAAATAACACATTTTTTTGATAAATCATCCGACAATTTTATATTTCACTTCTTAAACAATAATTAAGGATTAATTGATTGATTAAAATATTGTTAATCTAATATTTAAATCTTAAAACACCTAAAAATTATTCCAAAATAATCAATAAATTTAATACCTCTCCTTATTTAGTTAATAAACTTGTTAAGATTCTGATAATCTTAACTAAGTTCAGTTAATCAATAGATAGTTTGGATAGAAACTTTAAAATATAATTTAAAACCATATTTCAAATATTACAATTGTATTTTAAAAAAAAGGACTATTCATTATATTTGTCTTTTTTTGTGAATTCTGTTATTCTTTTAAATTTATTACTATTAAAATTATAATATAAGAGTTTTGATAATTTTAATTCCTTTAAATCACACTCATAATCGTTATGAGAAAAGTTAGTTTTATTTAACATATTCTGTCTCGCTTTTTCTCCTTTTTTTATAAGTTCATCTAAGAACAACTCTTTATCTCTTAAGGAATCAATAGTTAAATCTCTCGCTTCAATAAATTTTAACCTTAAATCTCCAGAAAATCCAAAATCCCCTCCAATAGGTTGGCGAACCCGCCTCCCGTATAGGCAGCGGCTAAAGGGAT
>JBHLLE010000515.1:0-3771 GCA_048885945.1 Candidatus Hermodarchaeota archaeon
TTTCATAAGTATTGGTATTTTGAAAAGAAGCCGAACAAGAAAAGGAGAAATCATATCTGTTGGATGTCCTTCAATATTAATAATATCAATCTTTTCTTTTTTATGGATTTTGATTAAATTAATGAAAGATCTAATAATAAAATAGAATGAGCTTGTTCTATAAAGCCTAAATCGAAGTAGCTGGTAAATCTTAACTTTATTAGTTATTGGTTTGTATTCTGTATATTTTGTAACAATAGATATTTTTAATTGTTTTTTTTTTTCCAACGATTTTAATAACTGTAGGAGTTGATTTGAAGCTCCTCCTATATTTAAATTCATATGTTTTATTTGATGAGTTCTTTCTATAAAAACACAAAGATGTATCATAGTCATCTTCAATAACGAATTTTCAACTATTATTAATCTCTTTTAAATAAATACCAATTATTCCCTAAACCGGGTGATTCTTTAACTTTTAATAATTTAAAATTAGGAAAATTTAACTTCATAAATCTAGTGATTTCTTTTATAGTCGCATATTCATAAGGATAACCCCCTAAAGAATCACGGACATCCACCAAAAAATTCATTCCTCTTCTTTTTTTATAATTTATTATCTCCCTTAATGGATTTTTAAATCTCATTATACTAGAACCGATAAAATTTAAAGTCAATTGAATTTCAAATAGTATTTTTAATATTTTTGGAGAGGAATTATATAATTTTTTTACTTTTAACCAATTATCAGATCCGTTAAAACCTTCAAGTTTGTTATAAATAGCAATGAAAAAATAGCCTCCATTTTTTACAAACTTCGCAGCATTTCTAATAGCTTTCCACATTTGACCTGTATGATGTAGTACTCCAAATGAATATACAATATCAAATTTACCAAACTTATCAATTACTTGTTCATCAAGGATTGATTCTTCATAGATCTTCCAATATTCGGGATACTTTTCTAGTTTATGAAAATATCTGCAACTTAAAACTGAATAATGGTCTACATCAAAACTAACAATTTTTTTAGCTCCAAGAAGATAAGCGGCATAAGAAAAAAGTCCACTACCACATCCAATATCCAAGAAACTTATATTTTGGAAATCTGTTAATTCAAAAATTTCAGTGAGCGATAATTTTGCATTCTTAATTCTATCTTCATCAAGTAATCTTAAAAAACTCTGCCAATTTTTACCAAATGAAAAAGTTATTTTTTCTGTCAAATGAAATCAAACTAATGGAATACTGAACGTCTTTTATTTATGTTGACTAAAAGAATATATTAATTAATGAATGAAAATCAAAAAAGCTTTTTTAATTTATTAAAATGTAAAAAATGACTTAATAACAATTTTAAGATTTTCAATTCTTATAATTTATTATTTTATTTAATAGACCAACAAAGAATTAGAACAAGGTTTATTTAAAAAATAATTTTTATATACATACTTCAGTTTTAAAATCATAATAAAGCAATAGAATTCTACGATGAGAATCATATTATCTACCTTTTCAAATTTTGGATCAGGTGCTTATGGTGATGCTATTAATGATAGGAAGTTATTTGAAGCTATTCCTCAGAATTACAATAAAATTGCTTTATTCCCCAAATACAAAAAAAATAATAAAGTATCGATAAAATCAATAATCAAATTCTATAGCTATTATTTAAAATGGATTATTTCTGGAAATAATATTTTTATAATTCGTGGTCCAAAGTTAGCAATTTTGCCCATCTTATTTAAGAGAATTTTTAAGAACAGAATTATCTTAAGATCTGGCTGCACTCCCCTTATGTTTGTAGAACGAAAGGCATTTTTGAGGAATTTGGAATATAAATCTATGGAGTCAATATTCCAAAAAATATTTTATTATATTGAACCAATTTTAGAGAAGTATGCTCTACGCAATTCTGATGATTTTATCGTTGAAAATATTAGAGCGCAAAATATTATCATTTATTATGGAGCTAATCCAACTAAAATAAAAATTATTCCTTATTATATACAAGAATATTTTCTTAAAGGAAGTAATCCTAAGTTTGACGCATCTAAAGACATTTTTGAAGTAGGATACATTGGAAGATTTAAAAAATATGATTTAATCGTTCCTATTATTGAGGCTATAAAAATTTTAAAAGAAAATGATTATTCTGTAAGATTATCTTTGATTGGAGATGGACCACAAAGAAAAATCGTCCAAGAATTAGTAAAAAAGAAGAGTTTGCAAAATGAAGTTAAATTTTTAGGTTCAAAAAGCCATATTGAAGTATCTGATTTAATTAATATTTACCATTGTTTAATATATCCAATGCTTAATAATTTATGTCCTTCTACAATTGCAATTAAAATACTTGAGGGCGTTATGAAAGGCAAGATAATAATAACAACAGAAAGTGGGAATAACTCGTCCTTATTCTTAAATAATAAAAAACTAATTATGAAAAATACTTCGTCAGAAGATATAGCTCAAAAGATAAAATTAGTAATAGAAAACTATGAATTATACAGAAAAATTGCTGAAAATTTAAGTAAATACCATTTAAACTTAAGATCTAAATCTATTTATAGGGAAAAATTAAATAAGTTGTTATCACTCTCATTTAGATAAAATATTTATTGAAAATTTAAATTACTCTTTATTAATTTAAAAAAACTAATTTAATATAAGAAGCGTAGAAACATTCGAATATTTACTTCATTTTTTTTTTGAAGGAAGAAATATAATGATTTTTTTAACACACCATTGTATAAACCTATTTTTTGAATTTAATAAGGGCATTATTTCAATCATTTCATTAAATTCTTCTTTAGTAATTACTTTAGCATAATAAAAAAAGATATAGAAAATTAAAATGAATACACTGAATTTAATTGTTCCATTGATAAAAAAATTAATATATGCTCTGTCAGAATAAACAGTATTAACGATATAATTTAAAGGAAACACAATTATAAAGCTTATTAAAAATATAATAAACGTTTTATAAAACATAGATAAAGAAAGACGAAAATCCGTTCTTTTATTAATTAAATAAACTGTAATAAAAGTCATTATAAAAGAACTAATAAGATAGAAAAAAATCAATGTATAAAAATCGAAAAAAAGTAGCGCAATTATTGTAAAAGAAACATCAATAACCATTTTTATAAAACCGATTATAGCTTTAATTTTGGTTTTATTAATAGATAATGTTATAATTAAAAGATTGTTAATAATCACTTGTGCAAAAGCTGTAAATAAATAGAGTTGCAGTGCTCTTAAAATGATAAGATATTTTGCTGAATAAATTACAACTATATAAAACTCTATATAAAAGAGCATAATCCCCAAAATAACACAAACAAACATCATTAAAAAATTGTTTAATCGATAAAATAATTTCTGATATTTTTTAGGATTAGTTTCATAATCTATTTCAGAAAAAATAGCAATATAAGCTTCGGGATTAGAACTTGAGAATAATAATGCTGAAGTAGCAGAGATTTGACAAATTGTAAGGTATGTTATAAAAATAATAAATTCAAATTCAAGAAACAAAAGATAAACGATTAAACTAGTAAGTAATTCAAATACATCAGCTAAAATCAAATAAGTCCCATACTTTTTATGAATCTTATCAAAATCAGTTTTATTTGATATAAAATTACCTTCTTCTTTAGGTTCAGTAAAGATTAATTGTATTACTAAAATTATGGATATAATACACGAAAGAACTGTTCCTAAAACATATGCAAATGCTATTAAAAATATAGGATTTTCTAATTTAAAAAAGAAAATAAAAAAATT
>JBHLLE010000516.1:0-3763 GCA_048885945.1 Candidatus Hermodarchaeota archaeon
GATAAAAATGTAACAGAAGTTTGGTATGAAATTTCAGAAATAAATATGCTAAAAAATTTAGATAAATATGCTCTCAGAGATTTTTTAAATAAATTTGAGTTCATAGAAGTAAAAAGAGGTAATTATATTAACTATATTGCTATTAATAAGGTCTTATTTGTCTTTGAGTGTATAAAATTTTTAGAGACTGATTTGAAAAATCTCTCAAATTTATTAGATTTTCAAGGATTTGAAGCGCTTGTTAAAGAGATCTTAATTGCGAATAATTATAGAGTTATAAATAATTTTAGATTTAGTGATAAATCATATTTTAAAAGACAAACTTCTCAAACGAGATATGAAATAGATGTGATTGGTTTATTTCGAAAAATGATTTTATTAATTGATGCAAAGCAATGGAATCGTAGAGATTCATATAGTTCAATCAATAAAGCAGCTAAATTGCAATACCAAAGAGTCCTTGCACTAAAAAATAATCCTGAGGTCTTCAGTAGGTTGATTCATGAACTTGTGGGTATAAATCCTAATCTGAGAAAATTTTTACCTTTTAATTTAATTCCAATGATGGTAACACTAGAAGAAAATGGAAATAAGTTAAATGATATTCAAATTCCACTCGTATCGGTTTCAAATCTCAACGCATTTATACAAGAATTGGATAGATATTTCCATTTATTTAAAACTGTTGAAATTAAAACCTTAAACATTCAGAAAAATCTGTTTTCATATTAGATTTTATCTTTTTATATTTTAATTCTCAAGACATACTTAAGAAAATTAATTACTAAGGCCAATTTTCGATGTTAAAACGATTTATGTGGCACCACATTCTCGCAAAATTGTTATCTTTATCATCTTGTTCAGTGGATTTTGCTTGAAATTTAATAGTCCTCATTTCTCTTCTTCCGAAAGTTGAAATAGTTGCTAATTTATTTTTCTCAATAATTTCTGATTTCATAAATTCTCGATTACCCTCATAAGCAATAACTTGTCCTTTTCCATGATCAACCCACATAGTCGCTTGAATTAGGTTGGCATTAGCAGAAAAAGAAAAGTAATCATCTGGTTTTATTAATCTGTAAACTCCATTTTCGAAATGAGTTTTAATTTGGCTGATTTGAAGACAAAATACGCAATTAGGGTGAGGGCATGAGGTCAATTTTCTTATGTCTGGGCGCTCATCTACTCTAGGTTCTAAATCGTAAGAGAGATGAACAATTTCTTTCCCTACAAATTTATATTCTCTTTCTTCATTTGTGATAAATCCCGGTTGTATTTTATTATCTGGTATAAAATTATTCCAATAACCTTCTCTTATCGTAAAATTTTTAGGAACAAATACAGTTATTCGTTCTTTTCCTAAAAATGAATCAAAAATTTTTTCATGTTTTATTAAACCTTTTGCTTCGTTCAAAATATATTCTGGAATACCCACCATAAATTTAATATTATCTTATTAAATATTTAAGATTTTAATTTTTTGAAATAAACTAATAATTTTTTAAAAATAAAAAGAAAAAGATAGTTCGATATTAACAAATTTATTTTCTTAAATTTTAAATTCCAAGATATTCTTTTATTTGTTTTTTAACTAATCCGACTGCAAATGAAATAATTCCACTTTTAACTCTGTTATGTGAGAAAATTATTAAGATCATGTCTTTAACTTGAGGATTCTTTTTATCAATAGGTGCTATGTCGAGAATGTTCTCTGATCCTCTAATAGAAATTGATTTTAACCTGCCTCCACTTAATCCTTCTAAGATATCTGATCCGATTATAGAGAGGTTTTGACCAATAGTAGCTAATAAGGAATCCGACATCTTGTGAGCTAAAGCGGATGCAAGTATAGTTCCATCATCCTTTATGAGAGCTGAACCTTGAATATAAGGGTCTAATTTTAAAAGTTGTCCTAAAATCTCCTCTAAACTAGCAGGAGGTATTTTTTCTTCTGGTTTTTTAATTTTCTGGGGAATCTTTTCTGTTTTTTCCGTTTTATCAATTGATAACTTCTTAGAAAGTACAGCTAAAACGTTTGACATATCGTTTTCTAACTGTTTTTGTTTTGAGAATACTTCTTTAGAAATAGATTCATTAACTGCAGGTTTAGAGATGGTTCTTACTTTTTTATTTATATCCTTCTCCTGAGGGATTTCACTTAATTCAGATTTAGGAGGACCATAAACTTTCTTTGAAGAGATGATAGATCCATCAAAAGGTTGAGGTGGAATTTCTTTTAGAAATCCCTTTTTCTTTCCTTTGATATCCTCAATTTGCAAAACTTTTGGATCATTATCTGAATTCTTAGTTGTTTGAACAGGAATTTCTTCCAATTTTGAGTGCTCTACTTTTTTTCCTTTTGTCTTTTTTTTTGTAAATATTTGTACGTCTCTATTAACTAAATTTGTTTTATTTTGTATTTTACTACTATTATTTGCTACTTTCTTAACTCCAGTTGAGGAGTTTTTATTTTCCTGAATTTTTACATTCTTAGAATTTTGGATTGGTATTTTTATTCTCGGCGGTCTAGTAGAAATAGGTAATAGAGCTCCGCATTTTCTACAAAATTTTCCTTCATTCTCGTTGTTAATCGCTCCGCAGTTACCACAGATTATCAAGTAATTTTCTACTCCTAAAAAATAAGATTATGTGTATATATATTATAAAAATACATTATTATTAATCTAACTTGATAAATTAATGTAAAGTTTTATAAAAAAATTCGACATTTTTCTTTTTTAAGTTTGTTGTACTGCTACTATTTCCTTGATTATATTAATAAATTCGTTATATGTTTCATTAAGTTTATATAAATCGGGGAGACTCTCGTTTTTAACAATTAATAAATAATATGGTACATCAGCACCCTGAATTATAATTTGTTTAAACAAAAAATATTTTCCATATTTTTGTATAATCATTTGTTTCTCGTCTTCATTTTCGTCAAATCCTTTTTGTTGAAAAGTGTCGTGTAAGGAGAGAAAATATGGGGCGCTTGCGTACAATAGTTCTTGGATAGTATTATCTATTGAATACGATCCAACAATCAGCGAATTATTATCAATAACTAATAATCCTTCACAACCTAGCTTTAAAGCAAATTCTTGAATAGTTTTTGAGGTTAATTCTGGTTTAGTGTATAACTTCAATAAAATTTCTGACATTGCTTTCATTATACTCGGTATATTATAAATTGAAGTATAATAGAAATAAATGTTATTGTAAGAGATGGAATCCTTTATTTTACCAACTAAGTCGTAAGATAAATTTGTTAATTTTGTGTGAGCTTCTTTAATTAAAGTAGGGTCAAATTTATGGAAGAAAATATTGATTGGAGGATGGATATCAAGCTTTTTAAATTCAGTTGTTACATCTGCAAGGTAACTCAAAGATTCGTTAATTCTGGGTTGATTTTGGATATCTATTACATAAATAGCAATTTCTGTACCCGCAAAAAATTTTGAAGGATTTTTTAAATATGAAATTCTATAAGATGCTTGGCCTCCCAAGTCCCATTCACTTATTTCTTTATCTAAAAATCTAAATATTTTTCTCTGAGCTCCTTTTGTTGGTTTTATCATTGCAATTTTAGAAAATTCTCTTTGTAGAGCTAAAATAATACTAGTCTTCCCAGCATCATCTAGTCCTGTAAATAAAATTTTCTGAGCTTCCTTCTTTTCTTCACTTAAATATTCCAAAATTTCTCCCCTCCCTCAATTCACGAAATTAAAAAAACCTATCAATGTTTAATTAAAATATTTTT
>JBHLLE010000517.1:0-3760 GCA_048885945.1 Candidatus Hermodarchaeota archaeon
GTAGTTAGTTCTGGACTATTTAAACGATTTGCTGAGAGAACTTTCACAATTAACACATCACCTAAATCAAATTTTTCAGTTGATTGTTCTGATCTTTCAAAATCGCGACCTCTCCCAAATCTTACTTTCGCTCTCTTAGCTGTATTTTTAGGTTTTAAATGACCAAGATCCTTAGCATTAATATCACATTTATATTTAACAGGATTTTTATCTACAACTATTGCAAGTACTTTATCACCTGGCTGAGGCGTATATATACCTCGTAAGGGGATTACATTTATGTAATTTCTCTTAATTTGTTTCAAACCAATGTGTAAAGATATTATTTTACCTTCTTTTTCGTTTAATAATGTTCCTCGTCCAGGTAAGTAATTTTGTACGTCTTCACTTAAAACTTCGCCAGGAACAACGAGTTCTCTTGACGTTTCTTCATCTTCAAATTCGTCTTCCTCCTCATCTATTTCTTCATCTTCCATTTGACTTTTTCACTTATTTCTTGTGTTTTATCATTGACCTAACTTCATAAAAAATAATGTATTAACTATATAATTAAAAATTTTAAGTTAGGATTTTAAAAGTTTTGTTTGAACTCTTCCATGAGTTAACTTGTTCAACTTATCAATTAACTCCATTTGTAAACCTGCAGGTAAACTTACGACAGATACCCAAGAACCATCTGATTGCCATTCTTCTTTTTTAATCTGTGCTAATTGAGCAACTATATTGTATCCTTTTGCGGTAAAACTCGTAGGAATTTTAATAGCCATTTCTGCTTGTTCCATCCGAATTGGAATGATAGCTTGAATTTTTTTTACAATATCATCAACTTGTTCTTCAGCATTTTTCATCAGGTCAATTTTAATGTTCGCTTCCTCTATTGCTTTTTCAATTCTCTGAGAAGGATGAGGTTTTTTATTCTGAGGATTAATAGCGTTTTTACTAATTATAGTTATGATTTGTTTCAATTTTTTGTTTCGTTCCTCTTCTCGTTGTGCTTTAGTCCATTGTATATCTCCTTCTAAAAGAATATGTCCGCTAATCGTTTTCCCGTCGGTTGTATTGAAAATAGCTTCCATATCTCCATCAGTTGCTTTTTTACCCCTTTTTAAATCTTCAAACACAATAAATGATTCGAAAATCATCTCTAAATTAATTTCGGGATGTTTTAAGATTTCTTCTACACTAAGTCGAGATTTATTACTTCCTTCTTTCAATCGTTTGTTTATCTCTTCACGAATAATTTTTTTAGCTTCCCAAGCTTGATCTGGATCTATTAGCATCTCAAAAGTTCTGCCGCCTTTTTCAATGCGTCCAATTATATATTCACCTAAATCGATTCTCGCGCGATCTATCATATTGGACTTTACCTTATCGTCTAAAAAGTGTACATATTGCTTATTTTTTTATTATATTTCGAATGTTGTTAAAAAATAAAGGAATAAGTGGATTACTTTAAATGCAAGATTAGCCTTTTATTTTTTTATATTTAATTTTTTTATATTTTTTTTAACAATTCTTCTTTCTCATCAAGACTTAACAATTTAAATTCTTTATCTTCTTTCAATATAAGAGCTAAATCGCATGTATTTTTATTTAAATTATCTCCCATCAATTCCTTCAATGCCTTTAATGGCAATAATTTTAAATCATCGTCACTTATCTCATCTTTATAATGTTCTTCTAGATAAGCTCTTGCTTCGTTAGCTCCAGAGCCAATCGCAAAAGCTTTATATCCCCACATTGCTCCAGATGGATCAGTTAAATATAAGGAAGGACCATTAGAATCAATACCCGCAACCAGAAAGGATACTCCAAACGGACGTACTCCTGCGTTTTGAGTGAACGCTTGTTTATATTCACAAATATGCAGAGTGGCATCTTTAACCGATATTTTTTCGTCGTAACTTAATTGATTTACTTGAGCTTGAATTCTAGCTCGGTCAATAAGCACTCTTGCATCAGCAGTGAGACCTGCAATGGCTACTCCAATATGGTCATCTATTTTAAATATCTTTTCAGAACCTACATTTAATGCCAGTTCGGAGCTTTTTTTCTCTACTGCTAACACTACAGAATTTTTATTTCTACATACTATCGCAGTAGTGCCTCTCCTAACCGCTTCAATGGCATATTCGACCTGAAATAGCCGACCTTCTGGCGAAAATTGGGTTATCGCCATATCATACCCTCTTCCTGCTTGTTGAAACATAGTTATAATTAACCTCCTTTAAAATTTAACAACTTCCATTAAAAGCTTTAAATTATTTTTATTCTTAAAGGATTAAAATTTTTAATTAAATCCTATACATTATTTTTTATTTTCTAATTAAAAATAAACAATAAATGATTAAATTTATATTTTGTTTAAATATTCTAAAAACCTATTGAAATTCTAAGGGATATTTACAGTTTGTTCAAGTCTTGAAAAATAATGATATTTATCTTAAAGGTAAATTGAAAACAAGAATTTTGACTTACTTACAGATACTTATGACCAAGCCAATTTATTTACAAGAATTGACCATTCCAATAAAATCATATCTGTATCTTGATCAATATGGGCAATAAGATAATATCCTTCTTTAGTAATCGAGCCTGCAATGTTTCCTTTACCTCCTGCGATATTTTTAGCCGCTAATTGTATGTCGTCGTTTTTTAAAATAGCAAATCTTGCTTTTTGATAGTTCAAGGAAGGCTCTTTTTCTTTCCAAGCCTTAAGAATTGATTTTCCTTCTGCATTATCCATTTGTGACGGTCCAGAATTAAAAATAACCTCTCCTTCCCCATTTAAGAGATATATGTCTCTCACACCCGGATATTCGTTTAATTCACTTATAATCCACTTAAACTTTTCTTCGTCCATTATAATAATATCCTTTTATTATTTATTCAAATTTTATTGTTATTCTTAAAAAATATAAATTTTGGAATTTAAAACTTTTCAGAATTTTTTATTATTTTTCCCAGTGAGACAAAAATCTTTTTACTTTTACGAGACTATAGTGCTTAAATTAATTATTTTTCTTGAAACTTGATATTGCCTTATGAAAAAACTAGTTCTTTTTGATAAAATATATAATATACCTTCTGAAAAACAAATAAAAGAGATTTACGTACGATATTTAAAATACTTAGAAGAGTACACTAAGAGCTTTCCAAACACCGGAATTATAATTAAAAAGATGAGAAAATTTGATAACAGATTTGAAATATTGATTCAAGGTCCAGAAGAAATATTTGTATATAATCTTTTAAAAAAAGAAGTAGGCTCTATTATCCCATTCAACGAAATTGAAGTAGGTAAAATCTATAAAGGAAATCTCACCGAAGTAGGAAAATATGGATTTGGTTTATTTGCAGATTGTGCCATTTTTGAACCTCCCGTTGACGTTTTAATAAGCCTTAAAAACTTAAGAGAGCAATTATGTAAAGGAAAAAAACTTTCTTTAAGAGAAATTGTTAAAATCTACGATTTTATCGATCATTTTCCCGTCACTATCGAAATAACAAAAATGGATAAGATAAACCAAAAATTACGAGGTAAATTCGATGACGATACTTTAGAATTCTACAAAAAACTTACGAGCGAAAAACTTGAAAGCGTTTTTGTAAGCGGAGCGACTAAAAACCAACTCAAGAATGCTATAATAAAAACCGGGCACCTTCGAGATATAGTATCCATAGAACGATATGGCTTTTTTGAACAATTAGCAATATTAAAAAAAACTACTGAAGCTACGGGAATCATTTCAGAAATCGG
>JBHLLE010000518.1:0-3737 GCA_048885945.1 Candidatus Hermodarchaeota archaeon
AAGGGGATAAAGACCACCGGCGGAGGGTGCGGTTCTCCATCCATTGGGGTCAGTGATTCCCTGGGCCGCCCACAGAAGCTGGGATATTTCTTGTAAGGTTAAAGCTTCGCCAGAATAGTCCCGAATTGACCTTCTAAGATATATACTATGATTCCACTTAGGGCATATAATGCCCCGCCCACGCCTCCTATAATTAGGAAGATGCTAAAAATCCGTCCCCCTAGGCCCAGCTGGTGGACCTCTTCATAGCCAACAGTGGTTATGGTTATGATGGTCATATATAGGGCGTCAAGAAATGCCCAGCCCTCAATGGCCATGTAACCACCAGTGCCAATTATAATTATGGCGGTGTTCACAATTGAATGGCTTGTAAATAAGTGTAAAAAGCTAACTCATTACTTGTCAATTCGAATAAAATACTATAATAACCTCATAAGCAAGAATAAATATTATTCAAAACTTCTTAAAATTGAATCAATATTTATAATTCTTTTAATGACATCAGTTAGTTCTAGTGCATACATGCATAGATATCCAGATTATTATTATATTTATGAAGATGACCTAGTAGAAGTTGTTTTACATCTTAGAAATCACGCAGAATCGAATTCTAGAATTCTTAGAGAAGATCTTGACTCTGCTATCGTTTTTAGAATACTCTATGATATGAAAGTAAAAGAATGGGATTTAAATGAAACATCAACATATAACGATCTTTTATTAGAAATTGACGAAAGGGGAATAGACTATTTAGTTTTTCCGAAAGATTATTTTGATAATAGTACAATTGAAAATTCACTATGTAGGAATTCTGACTTCAAAGAGCTAGTTGAAAATGAAGAGTATATTCTATTTAAAATAAAATAATTGAAAAGTTAATACTAATGAATATAGTGAGACTTACCACAAGGATCTTTCCTGATAAAGCGGGTCCTGCAGTTTATGCATTCAACTTATCAAATAAAGTTTCTGATAAAAATTTTCACATGTTTAATGTAACTTGTAGACCAAATGGAATAAATAAAAAAATTAAAATAATTAATAAATATTTTAAAATCTATTATTTACCCCTCACTGCTACGAGATGGGACGCAAATCCGCTCAAACAACTGCTTTTTTTATTAAAGTTTGGATTTTTTTCCTTTAAGAAAATTTTAAAAATTCATAGAAAAATTCGAGTAGATTTAATACATTGTGATAATCCGGCTGTAACTGGGCTTATCGCATCAATATTTAATCGCTTGTTTAAAATACCTTTTATTTACACACATCATGGTCTTGACTCTCATTTCAAATTAAATTTTTTAATTGAATTGCGATTAATCCATAAATACTCGTCTCATAACATTATTGTAAGTAGAAGTATGATTCCATACTTCAAAAAAAATAAAGTTGACATTAAAAAACTAATTTGGATTCCCGTAGGCGTAGACTTTGAAAAATTTTTTCATGTTAAATCAAGAGAAGAAAAAAATGTATTAATAAAAGAGTTAAATCTAAAAAAAATAGTTGATGTTGACGATTTTATTATACTCTATGTCGGATATATGGACTTAAAACAAAAAGTTCTTGGTATGATCGATTTTTTGAATGGATTTGCTAAATTTCTTAGAACTAGATTAGAAAATGAAATAAAAAATCTAAAATTATTATATCTAGGGGATGGAAAATATAGGTATTTATTAGAAAAAGAAGTAGAAATTCTTAACATGCAAAATAATGTATTTTTACTAGGGACGACCTCTGAAATAGAAAAATTTTACGCGATTTCAAACTTTAGTGCTCTAACATCTTATGTTGAAGGATTTCCAATTGTTTTATTAGAAGCAATCGCTTCTAATTTACTATGTATTTGTACTAATGTAGGAGAAGTAAAAGAGATTGTGGATGAGGAATCAATAGTTGCATGTGGTAAAAGAGACCAAATTGTTGAAAAATTGACCTACTTTTTTAAAAATAAAGAGATGTGTAAAAAAATTACCGAAAGATCTTTACAGAAAATTAGGAAATTTGATTGGGAACAGGTTGCAAATCAAATAAAGAAATTATATAAAGATGTATCTATTGAATCTATTATTAAAAAGAAAAGATAAAAATATTAGTAAGTATGATTAAAAATAAAAATATTTTAATTACTGGTGGGGCAGGCTTCATTGGAACTCATCTTTTTGAAAAATTGGTGGTAAATGATAATTTTATTATTATTATTGACAATTTTAATGATTATTATGCTGGTAAAGAAGTTCAATTAGAAAATATTATCAAGAATTACGAGGAATCAAGAGATTATAAAGTAATTAAAGGTGATCTCGTGAATAAATTGACATATAATGAAATTAATTGTGAAATTGACTTAATTTTTCATCTTGCTTCCCAAGCAGGTGTAAGATTTTCAATGGAAAATGCTTCCGAGGTTAGTTACAATAATATTATAAGCACTGTAAATGTATACGAATACGCCCTTCATAATAACGTTAAAAAGGTGGTTTATGCATCATCCTCCTCTGTATATGGAAATCCGATATATACTCCACTCGATGAGAATCATCCCAAAAATCCAATTTCCCCGTATGCGGTATCAAAATTAAGTGGAGAGATATACGCTGATTTATATTATAGAGAATACGGATTACCTGTGACAACTATGAGATTCTATACTGTATATGGTCCAAGAGGAAGACCAGACATGGCTATTCGGAAATTTTTTGACCTTATGCTTCAAGATAAAAAGATAATAATTTATGGTAATGGGGAACAACTTAGAGATTTTACGTATATTTCAGACATAATAGATGGATTAATTTTAGCAGGGGAAAATAAACAATCAAATGGAGAAATATTTAATTTAGGATGCTCAAATCCAATTTCGGTTAATCAATTGGTTGGGAAAATGTATTCTATCACAAGTAAGACTAGAAAAATAGAATATATCAATAAACAAAAAGGAGATGTGGAAATTACATATTCAAATACTGAAAAAGCAAAAAGAATCTTGAATTTCAATCCTGAAATTGATATTGATGAAGGGTTAAGAAGGACATTTGAATGGCACAAAAACCTATGAAGAGATTAAAATTTTCGGTTTTTTAAATTCTTAAAAAATATCTAAATCAAAAGGTTTTAACTTTGATGATTTATAGAAAATTTTATTGATTTTTTTATATTCAATATCGGTGTCGATATCCAACCAAATTGTGTTTTGGAGGTCAAAGTAAGAAACTTTTAAATTTGATTCAATAGCTTTAATTAATACATCGGAGACTCCAAATTTTTGCTTATTTCTTTCAATTTCTTGAGAAATTTCATAAATCGTGTCAGTTTTCATGATAAAAGCACCCATGTCTAAACGATTATAATCCGCGATTTTTTTTCCAATATTAATTATTGAAGAATTATTTCCAAATACTTTAGTACAATCGTCTAAATCGTAAATACCTTTAATTTTCATAGGATCGGTAGCTAAAACAATATCCTCATTTTTATAGTTTTTAATAAGAAGGGAGTAAATATTATCAGAAAATATGTGATCAGCCATAGATAAGATAAAGCTTTTTGATTTGATTTCATTTATTCCTAAATAAAGACTATACCCATTTTCTCTTTCGGGGTAAAGATTTTTAATGAATTTTAGTTCAGGAGAATTTATTTTCAATTTGTTCACGACTTTATTAAATGAATCAGAAATTTCTGAGATATCAACCAGCTCATCAACAATAATATTTATTTGATTAATACCT
>JBHLLE010000519.1:0-3732 GCA_048885945.1 Candidatus Hermodarchaeota archaeon
GAAACCTTTAAAAACAAACCATTTTTAATTTTCGAAGCAAATAATTTTAGCTATTTAATTGCTCAAACGATTTTAACCACAGGAGTTTTTTATTACATTCAATTTGTTTTGAAATTAGAAGGTATTTTAGCAATTCTTCCCATACTTCTGTTTTTTATAATGACATTCGTATTTGCTCAACCTATGAGTAAATTGGTCGTAAAGTATGGTTTGAAAAAAGTCTACATATATAGCGCTTTATTAGCTGGAATCGGATTTTTTATCGGTTTTTTTGTTGGGAAAATTTTCATTTTTGTATTGATCGTTTTCGCATTCATTGGGATAGGATTTTCTGGAATCTCAATAACTCAGCAAGCGATTTTTTCAGATGTTATAGACTATGATGAAATTCTTACTCAGAAAAGGAGAGAAACTAGTTATTCAGGAATAAATGCTTTAGTAACTAAACCTTCAATTTCTATCGCAAATTATCTCTTTTTATTAACCTTAGCATTATATGGATTTCAACGACATTTAAAATCTCAAACTCCCTCTGGTGAATTAGGGATAATAGTTGGATTTACGATTTTACCCGGTATCTTCCTTATTTTAAGTGCGTTATTTCTTCTTCGCTTTCCTCTTGATGGAGCAAAATGGGACGAACAGAAAGCACAATTAAAAAGAATTCATGATAAAAAGGAGAAAGAATATTTTCAACATTTACAAACAAATGATAATTAGTAAAAGAAAATAGAAATAATTCCTCTTTTTTTTCTTATTTTAATTACCATTTATTTACAGATTTTTAAAAAGAAAGAAGAATTCCTTTGAACTATCATGATTAAAATTGCATTTATTGGTGCGGGATCGTTTGTTTTTGGCGAAACCGTTCTAACTGATTTACTATGTTTTCCTTCGTTAACAGAAGATACTATTCTTTGTCTTGAGGATATCGACGAATATTATTTAGATTTAATGTATAAATACATGATAAAACTAAAAGAGAATTATCCTGAAAAATTTGAAGGAGTTTCTATCGAAAAGACCACTAATCAACGAAAAGCTATTGAAGATGCAAATTATGTCATTAACGCCATCCATGTTGGAGGGTACGAAGCATATGAATTTGATATCGACATCCCTTATAAGTATGGAGTTAATCAATGTGTAGGAGATACGTTAGGACCTGGAGGGGTGTTTCGATTCCTTCGATCTTCCTCAGTTATGAAATCAATTATAAAAGACATACAAGATGTGGGATATCACGGTGAAGATGGTGCTAAGAAACCTTTACTTTTAAATTATGCTAACCCCATGGTTATGATGACCTGGTACTGCAATAGACTTATTCCAGATTCTACAATCGGACTTTGCCATGGTGTATTTGGGACTGCAGCAGAATTAAGACTAGCTTTAGGAGTAAAACCGGAAAATTTTACTTATTTATGTGCTGGAATTAATCACATGGCATGGTTTCTTAAATTACTATATAGAGAAAATGAGTCATCTCCTTGGAAAAATGCTTATCCGCTTTTAAATAAAAAATTGGAAGAAGGTTCTACATTCGAAGAAATGGAACGATTAAGGGTAGATATGATGAGAGCGACAGGTTATTTTATGACGGAGTCATCAGGTCATTTAAGTGAATACCTCCCATATTATAGGAAAAGGGACGATTTATTAGAAAAGTATATAGGTAAAGCGCTCTTTGCTAATTTGGAACACAAATTTAATTACCATTGGACAAAAAAAAATTCTGAAAGTGTCGATAAGAAAATTGGGAGGAAATTAAAAAAAGATAAACTCAATTTTAAAGAAAAACCTTCCGGAGAATACGCATCGCATATTATAAACGCGATTGAAACTAATAACCCTTTCATGTTTAATGGGAACATTATAAATAAAAAAGGAGGGTTAATTACAAACTTACCAGCAGAATGCTGTGTCGAAGTACCTATTGCAGCTGATAATACAGGGGTGCATCCTCAGGGGGGAATCGAGCTCCCTACCATCTGTCAAGCTTTATGTAGTTCAAATATAATGGTACAGAAAGCTGCTGTCGAAGGAGCTCTTACTTTAGATCGAGAAAAAATTTATCACGCTATTCTGTTGGATCCAAATACCGCTAGTGTGTGTTCTCCGAGTGAAATACGCGAAATGACAGACGAAATGTTCGAAGCCGAGGCTAAGTGGTTGCCTAACTTTAGCTGAATATTTATAAATAGAAACCTTAATTTATGTTCTTAAATACATTTTTTTTATTTTATTTTCTCGATTCACTTGTTTAAAGTTGATTTTATGAAAATTGCGAGATATTATAATAATAAGAAAGTACTTGAAGATGAAATGGCTAAGCCTGAAATTGGAGCAGATGAATTCTTAGTTAAAGTAAAAAAATCAGGAATTTGCGGTTCTGACGTGCTTGAATATTATCGCTTAGCCAAAATGGAGAAGTTAGGGGTAGATAGTTTAATATTAGGTCACGAAATCGCAGGAGATATTGTAGAAATCGGTGAAAATGTTCAAAATCTCAAGCTAGGAGATAGAGTGTTTGTGTCTCATCACGTACCATGTTTTGAATGCCATTATTGTGAACTAGGGCATCACACCGCGTGCAATCTGCTTCATAACACAAATTACGATCCGGGGGGTTTTGCAGAATATTTAAGAGTACCACCTATTAATATTGAGAAAAAAGGTGTTTATGTTTTAGATGATACTGTGTCTTATGAAGAAGGTGTGTTTATAGAACCTTTAGGGTGTGTATGCCGGGCTCAAAGATTAGCAGATATAAAGAAAGGTCAAACAATACTTATTTTAGGAAGTGGAGTTTCAGGGCTATTACATCTAATGCTCGCAAAAGCGAAAGGAATAGAAAAAATCATCACTACTGATGTCAGCGAATTCAGGTTAAAAAAAGCAGAAAAATTTGGTGCCACTGCTATGTTAATGGCTACTGAAGATATTGTTCCTAAAGTTAAAGAATTAAATGAAGGTAGATCGCCAGATTGCATTATTGTATGTACTGGTGCGTTACCTGCAGCTAAGCAAGCAATAAATTGTGCGGGACCTGGGACTACAATTATATTCTTTGCGGTACCTAAACCCGGAATAAATCTAGAGATTCCTATTAACGATTATTGGAGGAACGAAGTTACTATTATGACTTCTTACGGGGCAGCGCCAGAAGATTTAGACGAATCCTACGATTGGATAAAATCAAAAAAAATCAATGTAGAAGAACTAATTTCTCACCGTTTTCCTCTAAATAAAGTGGGAGAAGCTTTTAAAGTGGTTTGCGACGCAGATGAATCCATGAAAGTTATATTAGAACCTGATAAATATTGATAAGATAAGCTAAAATCCTTATTACAATTATCTTGTTATTATTTTTCATATAGTTACGTATGCAATTTATATGGATTATCCTTGAAATGAGTTAAAATAAAAAAAATTAATTAATTATTTCTCTAGAAACATCTGAATTGCAATATTCACATTTAATTACTTTTCCGTCGAGAAACTCTTGAACTATACTAGAAGGTATCTGTTTACCACAATAATTGCAATAGTATAATTGCTCCAAAACTTGAGTGTCATTACTTGTCTCTGCTGAAGTTATTGCATTATCGCTTAAATGATCTTCATTTAATATAAATCCTATTTTCTCTTTATTAAAAACCCCCTCAACAAATGCTACACCACCAAAAAGTATGAAAAGACCAAAAAATAAAAGAACAAAACCCATAGCTT
>JBHLLE010000520.1:0-3725 GCA_048885945.1 Candidatus Hermodarchaeota archaeon
TTTAAAGAAGAAATTGCGTTAAGGTTTTCAAGCGGACATCCTACAGTTATTACCTATTTAACCGATAATGGTTATTTGAAATATCTAGATCCTGAAGAATTGGAATATGTTTTAGAGGAAATCAATCAACCAATATTCAATCGGATTAAAAATCAAATTAAAAATATTTTTGATAATGATAATATAGAGTATAAAAAAAGACAGGTTATTCAAATTTTAAACCGCCTCTCTAAAAATTATGGATTTAAAAATATACCCCTAATAATTTCACACATTATTTGCGACCTATCAGAAACAAATCAGAAGGAATTAGTAAATATTACATTTCACAATATGAAATCAAAAAGAGAATTTCCCCTTCTTCAATTTTTTAACCAGTATTTAAAACATTTTAATGATCTTAATATCGAATTTATAAAATATAATGAAAGAATAATCGGAATATTCGAAAAAAATCATATAATACTACACAAGCAAAATATAAAAGAAATTACAGAAATTAAAGGATTGGAAGGTAAATATTATAAAATAGAAGAACTAGATCTAAGTAATAATTTAATTAAAGATTTGAAAGGTTTGGAACAGTTTTATAACTTAAGAGTGTTGAATTTAAATAACAATCAAATTACTTCAATAAAAGGATTAGAACACCTTTATAGATTGCAGAGATTATCTCTAAGAAATAATAATATATCCAATATTAAAGATTTAGCTAAACTTAAAAGTATACAATATTTAGACTTGTCAGGCAATAATGAAATTCACGAAATTCCTGAAAAACTAATTAAACTTTCAAGAGTAGAAACTTTTAAGCTATGGAACTGTAATATTAAACAGTATTCTGAGGTAATTTCAAAATTTTTTTGGATGAACCAGAATTATCGCTATTTTAAAGGTTATTCAGAAGAAGATAAGCTATATTACGAACAAACACATAGAGAAAAGGCTTCAAGTGATGAGAAATTGTATAAAAATTTTGTTAAGTGGGTTCTTAAAATGAGAAAAATAATGGAACTATATAACTTTTCTTATGAAGATCTCACAAGATTTGAGAATGAAACGGGAAAACGTGCTTTTTGTTCGGGAAGACCTATTAACATATTTAAAAAATGGATTTGGAATAAATCGCAAACGAAAATAACTGATTTTCTTTGATTAAAAACCTTTATTTTTTTAATGTAAAAGAAGGGATTTTATAGATTAATTTTAAACAATGTAATCGAATGATAATACACACGTATTATATGGATAATTATTTCTTTTACTTCATTTTAGATTTAACTTCAAAATACCATATTTAGTTGCATATGTCTGGTTTTCAAAATTTTTCCTTATCATCTTTTAATTACGAAGACTTAGAATTCTCGAAAAGTTATAGAAACTTCAAATTAACTCTTGATCCTGAAAATATTACTAATATTCAAAAATGCGTTCGAAATGAGTACGTTCCTTCGATTATTTCAGTAATTTTCAAAGGAGATATTTCTTCTCAATTAACGTCACATTTATCAAAGTATTTTATGTTGTATCTTGATAGTGAAAATAGGTTCTTTCATAGGGATAAAATTATAAATAAATTAAAATTGATACTAAAGCAAGAATTTCAGGATAATATTAATAACTATTTAATTAGTTTAAAAAAAATACAATATCTCATAAGATATATTGAATTTGATAACTATAGATTAAAAAATGATTTATGTCGGATTGAGAGGTTTTTTCTTAATTTAATCATGAGAAAATATACCGACAATTTAGTTAGAGGCCATCGTAAATCTAAATTATAGATAAAATATTCTTATTATCTTATAAGTTATTAGGAATCTTAACACGAATTGTTATATACTATAAAAAAAGGAAGAATAAAATTATTAAATAAAACTATAAAAGTCGGTTTATGACTTCAGTTATCTGTTCAGTATTAAAAGGTTTCTGAATAAATTCTTTAGCTCCTTTTTTAGTAGCTTCAACAAGTAACGATTCTTGTCCTAATGCAGAGACTACAATTATCAAAGCTTTTGGATCAGAGTTAACAATTTCTCCAATTGCTTCAATACCCCCTTTTTTTGGCATAATTAAGTCCATTGTAACCAAATCGGGTTTTAATTTCTGATACAATTCAATTGCTTCGATTCCATTCTCAGCTTCACCAACTACCTCGATATTATCAAAATTAGAAATAATACTCTTTAATTTCATACGAGTAAAGCGAGCATCATCCACAATTAATATTCTTTTCTTTTCTTTCATGATTACTTTCACATAAATAGTTCTATTATTCTATTTTATATTAAACATCAAAGTATTTTTCAATTAAATCGTTAAAACTTTTAAATCTGGCAACATCACCATCAAAACCAATTAAATCTTCCTTATATTTTTTAATAAACTCATCTGCTATAAGGTACATATATCTCTCCATAAGAAACGTTTTATTACTAACTAGAAAAGCAAAAATTATGTCGTGTTTCATTATAGTAAATATCATTTGATTTCCAAAATTAATTTCTTTCAATTTCGCTACTGAATCTTTAGTAATAACTTCTTCTGAAAATAGGTGTAGCGCTGTAAGAAATCCAGAGATCTGTACATCACTTTGAATAATGTCTGATCTTCTTTCATTTATTTTCGTCAATAATGGACAACCAGAGACACTTACAATAAAGATTCCGCTAATGTTCTTAGCTTTAGGAATTTTAACAGTATCAATAATAAATTTAGTAATTTGTTCTAATGAATGCCTATTATTGAATTGCGTGATTAAATATCTGGAATGTTTGTAGAAGAGGAGATATTGAGCGTTTTTTTCAAGTAGATAAATCAAAATTATTTTATTTAAATAATCGTCTACAAAAAAATTAATATATACTGAAAATTGTTCCAATGGTATTATTGAATTACCACTTTCTTTGCTTATTAAATCATCTCTAAAAATCTCAAGAATATCTTGGATCATTGAATCATCTATTCCCAGTTTATAAATAAGATCAAAATCAAGACGAGACAATTTCAGTTTTTTAATTGGTAAACGGATTAAGGCGATCCCTAAAACATGCAAAGTTTCAATGCATTCCGTTGTCTTTTTCATACTAATCATTTCCAGTATACCACGAGATCTTTACCAATCAGAAAAAATATAGAGTTCTAACTTTTAAACCTATGGTTTTAAAAAGAATTTGTCTCGGTGGTCACATATAAGTTGTAACTCTCGTTCATTTTTCTAATAAAATACCCTGATCGTCATTTTTTATTCTTAATGGATTATTTAGACCAATTCTGGTGTTGGTTCAGAAGTAATAGTTTCCTGAAAATTTTTAAGCACAATTTCACCTGTAGAATCAATCTCCAAATAATGTGGTTCTATATGACGCCACGCACCATCATTTATGATCTCAAATTTTTTGCTGTTTATCTCTTCTTCCTTTTGGCGTGCATTGTGAGAATGCCCATATATAATACAATTGATCTTAGCGAGCTTTTTCTCTGTCAACCAGGGCCACAAGCTCCTTGGCGTAGGTGCTGGCAAATCGCTTGTCAGGATACTTGTCCATGAATTCCGAGAGTTCCTCGCCTAGAGCTAGCTGGACCCTAGCCTGCTCTGTCGTCTGTGTAGATTGCAGAATGCTTGCCCATTCTCCCATCTTCCGTCGGTCTGATCTAACAGCCCGCTGGCTTGCTTCTACGATCAACTGAGCTCCTGTCAGAAGCTCAACTGACACTTCCTG
>JBHLLE010000521.1:0-3717 GCA_048885945.1 Candidatus Hermodarchaeota archaeon
TGATGTGTTTATTAAGTAATTCTAATTTTGATTTATGAAAATGATATTTTATTTTTAATTTAATTAATAATTTTAATGAATTTATTAAATTGAATATTTGAAAAAATTTATGATAATATAATTCTAATTTATTTGTCTAATTAAAAATCCTGATTTATTTTTTTAATTTATTATTATTATTGAAAATAATATTAGTAATAATATAGAAATAGAATCGAAAACATATATTCTTTTCCATTTTTTAAAAATTTCGCGTGTATATTGTATTATCTCTATGAGATCCATCTTTTTTATAAAAATGGATTAATAACTTATTATGAGTAATTTTTGGAATAATATCTATTTGGATAAAATATTTCGAAGACCAGAAATAAAACAAATTAAATATAAGGTAAATACTACTTTTGGTAGATTTTATTTTTATTTTGAAATAGAAAACGAAAATTATTCTAAAATTAAAGCAAGATTGATTTTTTTTCCAGATATTTAGTTTGATAAAGCAACAAGCTTAAGAGTGTTTAAAAGAGCTATTTATCATTATTTATCATCAATTCTATAATTCTAATTACTTATTTACTCAACATTCAAGAACAATTTCTTTATTTTTTTAGGTAATAAAAATCCTACATATAATTCTAAAGAACTTGATACTAGAATCATTCTAGCGATAACTTTTATTAAAATTTCAGGAAAGGAGGACGTTAATATTGCACCTATTGCAAATGATATTAATGCTGCTAATAAGAATTTTGCTTTAAGAATAGTTTCAAGATTATCCGACTTAAGACTTTCTTTTACAAATATTAAACCACTGACTACGAAAAGTGATAAACCTAATATAAAATATAATCTACTAAATAGAGTAAAATTCACTATAAATGGATCTACGAAAGTTCCTATCAAGGAAGGATCTGTAAAAAGAAGGTAGTAATAAATAGACATAAAAATTATGCAATATATTAATGTTAAACCAATTAATAGTATTTTCTTCTGTTTTCCAACATTTAGAATGTACACAATGGATATTACCCAAAAAAATACTGTTAAGGGAGCGAAACCATAAATACTAAGATAAAAAAATTGATTAAAAGGAATTCCTATGGTAATCAATAATAAAAAATTTATAGCAGGGGGAAGGTACATACTTGCTATTCCAATCCAACTCAATCCCACAGTAATTAGTACTGTTTGCTTAAAAGTCATAAATTTTAAAGCTATTCTACACGCCACCATAATAGTTATTAAAACGAAAATGAGACTGAAAATGCCGTCTAAGTACTCTAGAGGTTCAAGTTTAATAATGCCTAATCAGCCTCTCTATGTTATGAGAAATAAACCAAATACTTTATAGTGTATTTTAATTTAAATCTATTTATTGTTATTTTTATAATGTTTTAACACATTGTTAAGTTGAAGATTACGAATTTAATCAGTTTTTTATTTCTTTTACATTTATATTTAATATCAAATGGTTTTTTTTCAATTAATTTTTAAATATCTATAATGATTGAAAGTATAATTGTTCTTGGTGGTAAAGGTGGCGTTGGTAAAAGTTCCATTAGCGCTGCCACCGCAGTTGCTTTATCAGATCTATTGCCAGAAAAAAGGATTCTACTAATTAGCTTTGATATTGCTCATAATTTAACGGATATGTTTAACAAAGAAATTGGAGATAAATTAACTCAACTGACTTCAAATTTATGGGGTATTGAACCTGATCCTGATGTCTATGCGGAAGAATATACAAAAATATTTGCGAAAAAAATGAAAGAACTAATTAAAAAAATGCCTATTGTAGGTTTTATTCCTCAAATAAAGACTTTTATTGATACAACCTTTACAGCAGATTCGATTCCTTTAGCTCTTAAAAACGCAATGTTTTTTCAAAAAATTTTAGATGCTGAAGATTCTGTTTATCGAGAAGGATCAAATGAAATTGATTTTGATATTATTGTTGCAGACTTTCCTCCGACTGGTAATATGGTTGCATTATTCGATATTCCAGAAGATACTGTTAAAGTAGTATTGAAATATTCTTTAAACTTTTATAATTCAATAAAAGACTCACTTCATGGAGTCTCAAAAATGTTCAAAAAAATGATGCATCCTTTTGAACCTACAACAAGCCAAGAGAATTTAGGGGATGAATTAGTAAAAATGTTAACTGGACTTGAGGAAAGGGGAGAAAGAATAAGCGAATTAATTCATAATGTGGGATCCCTTCGACTTGTAACGATAGCAGAAAAACCAAGTTTTGAAGAGATTAAAAGAGCTCGTGAATTAACAAAAGAATACGTTAAACTCGAAGGTGTACATATCAATATGCTAATTCCTGAGGAGCACGCAAAAACTTGCGAATTTTGTAACAAAATCAGTTCCTTACAAATAAAATATCTAAATGAAATTGAAAATGAATTTATAAATACAAAAATCTGGCAATCTCATAAGCTTAAAGAAGAACCAATAGGTTTAGAGGGTTTAAGACTATTAGCTCGTGAGATCTATAGAGATGCGAGCGCAAATGATATTTTACACCCTAAAAAATAAAAAAGAATAACCAAAGTACTAACTAAAATTATAATTTAGAATTTTTATTATTAAAATCTATTTTTAAGCTATAAATGAAAAATATTTAAAATAAACTATGCTCTCACTAAATATTGCTAATTAAAATATGAAATGTGAGAGAGATCGAGGATAAATTTCAAATAATTGGATCAAAAATACAAGAATTTGAATTACCAAATTCTAAAGGTGAAGTAGTTAATATCAGAGATCTTGAGAATAAAAAGAACATTATAATAATTCTATTTAGAGGTATCAAGTGACCCTATTGTCGATGGCACGCTGCTAATTTAAGAAAAGATTTAGAAAAATTTGAAGAATTAGACGGATATCTTTTTCCCATAATGGCCGATAACGAAAATAATGCGAAAAAAATGGAAGAAAAATATGCAAGAAAATATCCTATATTTTACGATGAAACGAAAAAAATTCCAAAACTCTTGAATCAAGAGGTAAAGTGGAGTAAATTGGGTCGAATGCCAGGATTATTAGTTGTCGATAAAAAGGGAATAATCAGATATGCTTATTATGGTAAAAACATGCATGATATTCCCGAAAATGAGGAAATTCTTGATGTATTAAAAAGAATTAATGAATAAGGATTTAGGGTGAGTAAAATAGAAAATTTAAATGACATTTTACTTTCAGAAGTTAGCCAAGCTTTTCTAAATCCAATTTAAATTTTTTAATTTTTTAATGCTTAAAAAATTAAATATATAGTGTATCTGGGGGAGTATTATTATATACAGATTGAGATCTTCTATTATAAAAACCTCTTAAAATCTCCCTAATATGCGTATATGAATATTTTTCAAATATTTCACTTAAATCTATGTTTTTTGGATTATATCCTGCCTGATCGTAAATTTTACGTTTTACGGGATCTTTTAAGGTTTCGTAAGCTTCCTTTAGCTTTATAAATTTCTCCTTAGCTTTAGGATCCTCTTTATTAAGATCTGGATGATATTTTTTAGCTAATTTACGATAAGCTAATTTAATATCTTTTTCAGATGAGTCTTTATCAATACCGAGAATTTCGTAATAATCCTTTTTCTGATTCACAGTTTTTTAAATACTTTTTTTCTCTTTATTTTGAGTAATAAAAAAATAAGCAGATATAAACTTAAGTATTAAATATTATATACGCTTTAA
>JBHLLE010000522.1:0-3698 GCA_048885945.1 Candidatus Hermodarchaeota archaeon
TCTAAGTATAGATAAAATAAAACTTTGAGAATGCAAAAGCTTATTTTAATAAGGATTTCCCTTCTTCAATCCATTTTGTTAATCTATCTAAAGACACGCCCTTAATAAGAGTAGCTAATTCCTCGGGATTCTCTTTTACTAATTCTTCTACATTATTGACTCCAAGTTCGATTAACTTGTTTGCTGTTGCTGCTCCTAATCCTGTTAATTCAGTCAGTGATGTCCCTTCCTCTTTTTTTATTCCAATCTCTTTCTTAATTGGTTTTTCTTTTTGAAGGGGTTTAGCTTTTTCTTTGATAACGACTTTTTTAGGAGGAGCTTTTGGTTTCACAGGTTTTTTCACTTTTCGCTTCTCAATCTTAGGCTTATAAGGTGTTTTCTTTTTTTCTTTTTTAACAAAAGGTTCTCGTTTCTTTCCTTTTTTTTTAGGAATTTCCAAAGATTTTAATTTTTCCACATTTGTAGGATGAGCAGATTTACGAAAATAATCGATTTTTATATTAAGATCCTCTAATAGTTTTACAGATTTATTAGTTTCTTCAATTTCACTTAATGAAAATCCCCTACCTTCTCGTAAATAGGCATTTTTTGATGGACTTTTTACTTTAGCGATAATCTTTTGTTTAGTCTCCATGATCAAATCATCTATATTATAAATGTAATTTAGATAAATAATTAAAACATTTATTTTTTACTATTTAAGAATTCAATGCACTGCTTCTCATTATTTACATTTTAATGATTTCAAGTTGGTCCAACTTTTTTAAAATATCATCTATTTCATTATGTTTTTTATTTAAAATTCTAGAAATTTTAAGTGGAGAATTTTTACCATTACACTGCAAAGCAACTTGTAAATCTAATTCATCAATCATCCCCATTGATAATACTTTTTCTAAAACATTTTTCACCACTAATAAATCTGGAAAAACTTCAGCAATTCGACCGCCTATTGTAAGATTTTCAATATCCGCTACTAATGTCTGAAACCTGCTTTTATCTGTAGTTGTTCGAAAGTTTTTAAGATCTGATTGATGCTTTTTCCAAAACCTATTAGATATTTTATGAATAACTTCCTCAATTTTATCGGTATTGTCATCAGCATCTGAGATTGAACAGAAAAGAATTCTTGATAAAGGATGATAATAAATGAAAATAGTTGAGTCTTCAGATTGTAGAATCCTATTCATTTCATTTACTCTTCTCCCTTTAGCCATTGACTCTTGAATTACATCAATAGTAGTATTTATTGCATTGAAAAACCCTGTAAGTACCTCATCTTGAACCTTCTTTAATTCTCTAAAAGTAGATTCCAGCAATGAAATTCCATTATCCCCGTCAATTAGATAAATCTTATAGATCAAGGTTTTTTAAAATAAGGAAATTTTTCTATATTTAAAGTAAGAAAATTAATGCTTAAGAATCATTACATTACTTTTTTTTAATGGTTAAAAATAAAAATAGAAATTATTATTTCTAAAGTAATAAAAATATATCTTATTTCTATGATTTTGCAATGAAAAATAAATATACATTTGTACTTTTTTGTTTACTTCTTTTTCCTTCAATAAATTCAATAGGAATACCCATTGTATCTCCTTATATAATGACTACAGAACCAACTTTATCTCTTCCAGTTAATGGTGTTTCACATTATAATATAACTGGGAGTGTGAAATATCAAGTTGTAATAAATTTTTCGTTAACTTCTACTTCAGGGACAAATAATTATTACTTTAAATTTGCTAGAATAAACAATCGTACTCCAACTTCTCCCTTAACAAATAATACACCTCCTTATCAAGAGAGTTCTCTTATATATAATTCTATTTCAGGTAAGACCCCATATGAAATAGCAATGAATCAAAATGATAAATTTAATAATACTTATGATTGGTACAATGTAACATTAAATACAGGTCAAACTACATATTTTGATCAGAAATATAATGTTACATTGAATGCGATTAGGTTTCAAGATATTGACAATTCATCAATAGGACCATATAATCCTTCAGATATAATCTTCGATTTATATGGTAATCATACTGAGCCATACTATGAAACAGATGAGCCCTCGTTATATTATCTTACAAAAAGTATTGTTCTTCCAACTGATAATCCTGTTGAGAAAGCAGAAAAAATATGTAATTGGGTTGCTAATAATATAGTTTATAATGGGTTTTTGCCACCTCAGGAAAAAGGAGCACTTTGGGCTTATACTAATTTGCAAGGTGATTGCAGTGAATATTCAAGTTTGATGGTAACATTGCTACGTATTCAAGGAATACCTGCTCGAAAAGTAACTGGATTCTTAATTTCTAATAATCCATCATTAAGACCAGCTGTTGGAAATGTTTGGAATTTTAATTCAAACGAGGGTTCTAGTAATATACTCGGACATGCTTGGGTGGAATATTATGTACCTAATATCGGCTGGATCGCATGTGATCCTACATGGCATTCAGGAGTTAATTATTTTAATCGAATTGATTTCCTGAGATTTAATTTAAATGTAGGAGCAAACTTTTTCTTTCCACCTTCGTTTACAGTTAGCGAATTTTCAAATCCTATCATTGGTTATACAGGTCCATATCAATATGACTATGACATAACAATTACAGTTTTGGGAACAGAACTCCCTCCATTAACTGAATTTCCCATATATATTGCTATATTTATTATAGTAGGTTTTGTAGCCGTAATAGGTGTAATTTTTCTGTTATTAACAAAAGGTCGTAAAAAGGTCGTAAATAATTACGATTATTAAATTTAAAATCATTTTTTTTCTTTATTAAATCTACAGAACTATTTAAAATCTTAATTAAGAGTAGTTCTAAAATTTTTTTAGATTCTAAATATAGGTGTGAATTAAATCGACTATATTTTTTGAAAATTCGGGTAGATTTTTCTCAATTTTTTCAATTTCTAACGATTTTTCCATAAAAAGTAGTAAATATAAATTATATTTTTCTATAGTTATCTTCTTAAAAACAACTTTTTTAGACTCATCAGCAATTCCAGAGGATACAATGAAGTCCTGTTCCAATAATTTAAATTCTTCAAAAGTTTTATATAAATTCTTATAATAAGGTGCAACTACTTCAAAAAGCTTTCCTGATAATTCTGTTTTTGAAAAATTCGATAAAATTATACCATTTTCATTTAATAACAAAATTGCATCTGAATTGGTTTTTTTAGCAAATTTTTTAAGTTGTTGTCTAAATATCTCTCGATTTGGACTTAATTGTGCCAAGCCGAAGGAATAAGCTGAGATGAGACTCCAATGATCAAATATACTAGTTTGGAAAAGTTTGATAAAGAACCGATCAGAGTTTTCTTTAATTGCATCAGCTATTATTTCTAAACTTTTAAAAATCTCTTTTGAACCTTTAAGATCTGGATCAAATTTATTTTGGCAAACGACTATAGGGGGATATTCATCCAATTCAATTAATATATCTAAGATTTTTCGAAATAAATCAAGAGCTTCTTGAATTCTTCCTACATCTTGAATATCTATGAAATAAAACATTAAATCTATATTATATAGGTATACTTCACTCTGTTCAAGATATCTTTCTCTATATTTTTTTTGACCACCTAAATCCCATATGGAAATTTGAGAGTTTTGTTCTTCAAATACTTTTTCTTCTGATCTCTCAACACCCTTAGTTGGTAATGATTTTATAATTTCT
>JBHLLE010000523.1:0-3694 GCA_048885945.1 Candidatus Hermodarchaeota archaeon
GTTATAACATTCTGTTCTTGATTGCCTTTAGCTAAGTAGCCCCACACAAGAACCATAGCAGTACAAGGACTACTACTAAGTAGAATAATAGCAAATACTAATTGTTCATTCCCCCCCAAAAATATAATTGCCATCAACACACCTATTAAAGGAGCAATCACCCAATTAGAAATTAATGTGAGAATGATAGGTTTTGGATTCTTCCCTAATTTTTTAATTTCAGACGCTTGAAGATTTAACATCGCGGGATACATCATTAAAAACAAACAGATACCTATAGGTATTGAAATACCTCTTACCTGCCAAGATGCAATCGATTCGCTTACAGTTGGAATCAAATTAGATAGTATGATTCCTAGAACCATGCACAAAATTATCCATATAGGAAGAAATTTTTCAAAATAACCTAACTTCTTTCGCTTTTCTCCTTCATTTTTTACCTTTTTGTCATTAGTTTGAATTTCACTCATTTTTAATTAACCTCATTTAATAATACTCTAGAATTAGTTATTCTTCTAGTATATTCATCTCTCATATTTTCAATGAAATGCTTTATTTCCTCATCAATCTGAGATAAATCTTCCGGAGACATCGCATTAAAAAGAGAAATTAGATGATTAATTCCAGCAACTTCTTTATCACATGTTAGACCAAATCGGGGAGCGCGACATTCATGGCATACATTTAGAGCAAAAGTTTGAAGGTTTTCAATATTAAATTCCTTATTTAATAAAAACTCTGCTCCAGCTTCTGAAGAACCACATAGTGAGGAGCGTTTTACTTTAATCTCTTCAAATATCCCTCTTTCATTCAATTTTGGTTTGTATATTGGTTTTCCATAATACTTTGTAAATTCGTCTATTTCCGGAATTCCTGTATTATTCTCGAGGGAACACATTGTAGGTGCGTGTATAACTCTGTGATTTATAGCTTTTACTTGATTTAATAAGCCTACACCCGGTAGTACCCCAAGTATTAATGGCTTCTGCAATTCTGCTAATTCTATAATGATATCTGGATGTCGAACATATGATATATATATATCGCATTCTGGTATAGACAGGTTTAAATCCTCGTCTAATATAACATTTGAAGGTAGATTTGGTACGGAAATCCATTTAACCTCAAATT
Organism: Candidatus Hermodarchaeota archaeon; assembly: GCA_048885945.1. Taxonomy (GTDB): domain Archaea; phylum Asgardarchaeota; class Lokiarchaeia; order Sigyniarchaeales; family SOKP01; genus LW40-45. The sequence goes on from JBHLLE010000523.1 coordinate 1,132, forward strand.
GTTTTTTTATGTTTTCAAACGCTCTTTCACCATATTTTCCATCAGAGATTAATCCAACTTTAAGATTTGATTTTAAATCCATTTTAATCAAAATTTTTAAAATTTTTTAGATAATATAAAATTTTAAGGTCTGAGATATTAATAGAATTGACTGAATTTATACTTATCGATTTAGTTGATCCTAATTCACTAAATTTATATTTGTCGATTTCTATATATTAATTAAATATATTGGATAATAATTCATAAATTGGTGATAACAATTAATATCGAACGTGCTGATGAAATCAGGAAAATGTTATGTAGTTGTAATGGAACTTGTGATATGAGTGGTTATTTCGAGAATTTACAAAAATATGGGCGTGAATTAAAAGTCAATGAGGTATACAAGGATTTAGAACAATTTTCTAATGCTTTATCCTCAAAAGAACGACTAATTATCCTAAATTCTTTAAGGGAAAAAGATAGATGTGTTTGTGAATTAGAAGCAATTTTAGATAAAGCACAATCTACTATTTCTCATCATCTTAGGAAGTTAGAGAGAGTAAATTTGATAAGGAGTTGGAAAAAGGGGAATTATACATACTATGGTTTAGAAAAAGAAAACCTTAATTCTTATTTAAAGGTATTAAATAAAGAATTAAATTCTACTTAATAAGTTATAACAATAACTTCATTCACTATTACTTAATTAGTACTTAAAACTACTATAATGGTTTTAAAAAATTAGCTAATCATTAGCGTTATAAATAAATGATGAACAATCTTGAACATAAGTCTGAATTATAAGATGTTGAAGATTTCAATCAACAAAAATATTAAATATACTAATAGTTAATAACATAGTATATAAGAAACCGATTTTCATTAAAAAATACATATTGAACAATAGTTACTATAGGGGATATGACAGCTATTTTAATTAAGTGTCCTACATGTTCAACAAAGAAATTATTAGAAATAGGAGATGATATAGTTAAGGATACATCGCGAGGAATTACGGCAATAAATATTGGGAAGGATTTAATCTGTCAACACAGTTTTATCGTCTATATTGATCGAAATCTTAAGGTAAGAGATTATTTTCTTACAGATTTTCAAGTTGATATTCCTGAAATACCTATAAACTATAAAATTGATAAAAAGCCTATAAATAAAGAGTTTATTGATGTTGACCTTATAAAAATTAACTTGAACGCAAATTTATTAGCTTACGTATTAAAATCTATTTTTTCTAAGCAAAAAATAATGATAATTTCGGATCAAACATTTTTATATGACCATATCATTAATTTTTTTCAATATATTACTCTAGACTCTTTTGAAATTGAGATTTCGGTAATATCAGAAGAAAATTATAAAGAAAATAAAAAGAATTTTAAAGATTCGATGGTTTTTGAAGGTAATCAAATAATCCGAAATGCAGAAAAAACAATTGATCCTAAGAAATTGAACGTTGAAAAACAAATAATAAATAATTTTTTATCTGAATATGTTCCAGAAAATAGTGTCCTACTTTTAAAAAATGAAATCTTCAAAGCCTTCGAATTAGCGAAATCTGTAATTAATTATATGGATGATTATGGAAAAGAACGCACTATAAATTTTGAGAAGTTATTTCATACTACAGCAATGGCAAATTTTGTTGGTGAAATTTTAAGCAAGGAAAAAATTATTTTTAAAATAGTAAATGATTATTTAGCTAAGACTTATAATATCAAAGTAAATAAGCAGTATTTAGATTTTATACTTGAAATTGTTGATAAGTATTTTAAAGTAGATATTGAAAAAAAAATAGTTGTTTAAATCAATCTATTTACATAATATGCGCTGATGCTTAATCCTATTACTTTTAATACGAAATAAATAAAATACATAATTACATGGATGCTAGAACCATAAATTTCTCTTAGTGGTGCTAATGTTGATTCAGTTACTAAATTTATGCTAATAAGATATAATATAACTCCTAAAGAAAAAAGATAAGCATACTTTCGAATAGGAGGTGTTTTTATTCCAATATAAATAAATAAAATTGGAATTAGAGCTCCTACTATTGATACTGAAATAAAAACATATGATACTAACCTAAAATCTTCTAAAGAATTTATAGGATAAACGGCGATAAAGATCATGCCCGCTATTAATATATAAGCAAGAATTCCTTTGAATTTAAACTTAAATGCTTGCTTGTCGATAATAAAAACTAAATATGCTAAACCAACCATACCTACTATGCTCGCAATTTTCCAATAAACGTAATACGGAAATAAATAGTATTTATCAGGGTCAAACTTAGATAAATTAAAATTATAAAAATAAATAAGACGAGAAAAGAATAAACACAACATTAAGATAAAAAAACTAAACACAAAATTGTAGGAAATTTGACCTTTTTCTTTTTTATCTTTTAATATCCTTCTTAATAAATAGAACGAAAGAATTAATTTGACTATTAATAACAAAATTGTAAGAATATACAACGAAGTAAATTCAAGACTGGTTAATTCTACTGCCATAAATAAATATTTGTACTTGAAATATTTAAGTATTTTTTAATAAG
>JBHLLE010000524.1:0-3693 GCA_048885945.1 Candidatus Hermodarchaeota archaeon
TGGGATATAAAGCCTATAAATCTATATCTGACCTTCCAGAAGTGCCAGACTTAGTCATAATCTATTTACCTCCTAAAGTAATACCACAGATCTTTAAAGAATGTGGTGAGAAAGGAGTAAAAAGAATAATTGTAGTTTCTGGCGGATTTAGAGAAATGGTAGGAGAAAGAAAAAATAGCCTAACTGAAGAAATCAATAAAATTGCAAGGAAATATGGTATAAGATTTATAGGACCAAATTGCCTTGGTTTTTATAATAATTGGATTTATCCTAATGATGATTCAGTTGCGTTAAATACTTCGATCTGGCAAAAATTAAAAAGAGGAAAATTTTCAATAGCATCTCAGAGTGGTACGCTTTCGAGTCATATTTGGTTTGATCCTGATAATTTGGATTTAGGATTAAGTCGTTCTCTTTCAATCGGTAATGAAGCTAATATTGACATAGTTGATTGCTTGAAATTCTTTAAGGAAGATGACAAAACAGAAGTAATTGGACTATACATTGAAGAAATTAAAAGAGGCAAGGAATTTTTAGAAATTGCTAAACAAATCACTCCAAATAAACCAATAATTGCTATTCAATTAGGAGGAACTAAAGCTGCTCAGAGAGCCGTAAGTAGCCATACTGGATCCTTAGCAGGCAATTTTAAAATATATAATACTGTTTTTAAAGAAGCGGGCATTATTAAAACTGAATTGGTCGAAGAGTTTCTTGATATAGCTATGGTTCTTTCCAAAGGAATACTACCAAAAGGGCGGCGAGTGGGAATTATAACAAATTCGGGTGGTCCGGCAGCTATGATAGCAAATCACGCCGAAAAAAGTAATTTAATCGTACCAGAATTTAGTGATGCTTTACAAGAAAAATTAAAATCTATGACCTCTCACACTGCATCTCATCGCAATCCTTTAGATACTACATTTGATATGAATTTAATCAATTATTATATAAATCTACCAAAAACAGTAATGAAATCAGGAGAGATAGATATAATTTTCATGTATGGTGTTTTTGGATTTCTTGATGTGCTTAAAAAATATTTAAAGGATGAAAAGATTGCTAAACACATCAATAAAGAAGCATTTTCAAGTAGTAATCAAGAACCTTTAGAAAATGTTTTATTAAAACCTATTCTTAAAGTATCAAAAAGATATTCTATTCCCATAGTATATATCAATCCAGAGAATTATTCAAGTCCTTGGTCATTAAAACTCAGAGAAGCGGGAGCAATATTATTCCAATTCTGGGACAGACCAGTCAGATGTATGGCTAAAATCTGTGATTACATTGATTATAAAAATAAAATTAAAAACAGTAATTAAAACTATAAATTTTTTTGAGATTATTTTTCCGAAACTTTATTCAGTTTACTCATAAATAAAGCAGCATCTTTAAGAGTTAGGGCTAACCCCTCCATTAATTTTACATATTTTTCTGATAAATAAACTTTTCCTTTAAATGGATTACTATTACTTTTTTGTATAATTTCAGTCAAATTTAATACAACCGATTTAGAAACACTAGATTCTAACGAATCAATGTATATCGAATCTGTATTTTTAAAGATATTTTCTTTTGATATCGTTGAAAAAATCCAGTATGGACTTGGTTCTTTTTTCTGTATCTTGGCTGGTCTCTTTGAATCTATAATGTGTGCTATCAATTTTTCTAAATATATGCTACCGTCATTTAAGTTTATATCTGAAGAAAAGTATAAAACCAAAATAAAATCATAATCTTGAATATTGATTAATTCAGAGAAAATTTTTTGTCCGTTTCTTAATATAAGAAAAATTTTTTCAATATCGAGATTTTCTGCTTCTTGTCTAATTTCCAATTGATTAGCTATTGTAAGAAAAATATCCTCTGGTAATGAAGAATATAGATTCTTCCCTGCAGTATTGAAAATAGCAGCTCCTAAAATTTGCTTCTTAGTTAATATAATTCTAAGGATATCAATAATTTTGTTAATAATTTTAGAAATAGTATAAGTAATTAGATCTTCCTTAGTTTTAGGTTGACATTCATAGAATTCTATTTTAGAGATCTCAAAGTCAGCATTTTGATACGCTCTAACATGAAAATTCTTGTCTATAAAAACTTGAAAACTATGATCACATACAAAATCAACTGGAATGGAGATTGCAGTTAAATGCTCACTTTTATCAACAATTTTGATTGGAATCGTTAATTTTCTTCCTTTTTTACATTTAGGACATGTAATTCTTATTTCTTGATACTTTTCTTTTAAGATTTCTTCTTCGCGCAACAAAATTAATCAAAAATTCTGAATGATTATATTTTAGTATTTAAATACATAATTATAATAATTATTTATATACCCTTGTATGATGATTTATTGGACTTTAAGTCAATGAGATTTAATTAAAAATATATCGATAAGAGAATTAGGTTAAGAAATAATTCATTTTTTTTAAATTATCTTCTAAAATGGAGAAATCTTCCTTAACCGTTCAATTATAGGGGGTAATTTTCCTATAAAGTAATCTACATCTGCCTCTTTAGTGAACCTTCCAAGCGATACTCTTAACGATCCCTGAGCATCCTGAGGAGTTAATCCAATAGCCCTTAAAACATGTGAGGGCGCCTCATCTTTAGAAGAACAAGCTGAACCGGTAGATGTTGCTATCCCTTCCATATCCAAATCTAATACTATTGATTCGCCTTCAATACGTTTAAATCCGAAATTAACATTATTAGGAAGTCGTTTTTTAGGATGTCCATTAAGATAACTGTCATTTATATTATCTAATACTGTTTTTATAATCTTATTCCGTAATTGTATCTGTCTTTCAGCTTCTTGCTTCATCTCCTCCTTAGCTAAATCAACTGCCTTGGCGAATCCTGCAATTAATGGCACTGCTACTGTGCTAGGACGGATAGCGCTTTCATGACCTCCACCAAACATAATAGGTTCAAGAATTTTATCTCCATTTATTTTTTCTCCTTTATTTCGCAAATACAGCAGACCAATTCCTTTAGGACCATATATTTTATGAGCACTTGCTGATAATAGATCAATATTCATTTCATTTACATCAATGGGTACTTTTCCAAATGCCTGAACAGCATCTGTATGAAAAATTATACCTTTATCTTTAGCTATTTCTCCAATTTCTTTTATAGGTTCGATCGTTCCAATTTCGTTATTAGCAAACATAATGCTAATTAAGATCGTCTTATTGGTTATTGCTTCTTTTAGCTCTTTCAAATCTATTAGCCCGTATTTATCAACTGGTAAAAATGTGATTTTAAAACCAAAGTTTTCTAGATATCTACAAGGATTCTCAACTGCGTGATGTTCTATTGATGATATTATAATATGATTTCCTTTTTTTTTGTTTTTATGAGCAACCCCAATTATTGCAATATTATCGGCTTCTGTCCCCGAAGATGTAAATATTATGTCTGATCTTTCAGCATTAATTAAAGAAGCTAACATTTTACGCGAATTTTCTAAAGTTAAACCGGCTTTTTGACCAATAGAATGTAGACTTGACGAATTTCCATAGTTTTCCTTAAAATTTATATTAATTTCTTCAATCACCCTTGGATCCATCGGAGTTGTGGCTGCATTATCTAAATATATGTATTTGAAATCATCCATGAATAACCATCAAAAAATTCTATTTAATATAATTCTAAATTCAATAGCTTTTATATTTATTA
>JBHLLE010000525.1:0-3677 GCA_048885945.1 Candidatus Hermodarchaeota archaeon
TTCTATCCACATATTTACAATATATTTTCGCATACTCCTCTAAGTCCCATTCCTTTGCTGCTTTATAAAAGCTGCAATGCTTTATTTTAGCTATAAAATCACCGTCATTAACGCTAGCAATAGGTCTAAAATTCGAAGAATCAATATCAGTATAAATCAACCAGTTTTTAAAGGATAAAGGTTTCCCTTCCGCTTTAACTTTTTGAGCTATATGTTTCCCTCTCTTAAATCCAAAATTTTCAATTGCCTCTCTAAGAAGATTCTCCCCCTCATCAGCTCCAAGCTTTTGAATTACTAGTTTTGCAACACAAGAAAATAATTGAGCAGCTAAACCAAATCCAGGAGTTTGATATTTATTACCTAATTCTTTTTTTTTATCTAAAACATCTTTTAAATATTCCATATCAAGTCCCTGGTTTTTTTCTCTTTCTAAATCATTCATTTTTTTTTCACAATTATACATTTTATGTACGTCAAATTAGATTTTAATTATAAATCTGATTATTGATTATTATTGAATTCATTTTAATTAAATATTAAGAAATCAAATAGAAAAAATGTCAAGGATAGACGAACAAAAATTAGGGCAATTTCAGAAATTCATAGATTATCGCTTCAAAGATATAAATCTATTAAAACAATCTTTAACCACGCCTAAATTAGGAAACGAATTAGGAGTTCCCCACTATGAAGTTTTAGAGACTCTTGGAGATGCTGTTATTAAATTAATTTTTAGCTTAAAATTATATCGAAAAGGAAAAAACGATCCTGGAGAATTAACTAAAATGAAACAATGTTTAGAAAATAACCAGACTTTTAGTACGATTGCTTTGAAAATGGATTTAAATAATTATATTTTCACTTCAAAAAAGCAACAAATCTTAGGAACAAAAACGCTAGCAGATGCACTTGAAGCGGTATGTGGTGCACTCTATTTGGACTCTAATATTTCTATTGTTGAAAAGAAAATTATTAATAGATTTTTTGAAGATTGGGACCAAATTATTAAAGACTCGTCAATTTTTAACAAAAATCAATTATTAGAATATTTGCAAAGAAAATATAGAATAACACCTATAGTCAAGTGTGAATTCATCAATAAAGGATCTGATCATAATCCCAAATGGATTGCGATTAAGCCTAATATTTTTAATAAGGAAAACGAATTGTTAGTTGAGTTGCCTAAAGATTTAAAATCTAAAGCCTACAAATCACAAGTTCAGTCTGAACAAGATATATATGAAAAAATATTACGTTATTTAAAGAAAGTGAAAGAATAAATATTAAAATTTCATCAGATTTTGTAGATAACGTTAAGTAAAGCTATTAGCTGTTTTAACGCTTTTCCTCTATGGGAAATTTCATTTTTCTCAACTATAGAAATTTCGGCAAATGTTTTATCTGGAATATCATCAGGGATGAAGATAGGATCAAATCCAAATCCTTGATCTCCTTTAATATTCTTTGAAACTACTCCTCTTACAATCCCTTCAAAAAGAAAAATTTTATCTGTGGGTTTAAAATATAAGGCAAATAAAGCTGAAAAATGGGCTTTGGTGTTTTTAAAATCGTCAATTAACTTAAGGATTCCTTCGTTACCTATGGTTTTAAAAACATAAGAAGAATAAACGCCTGGAAATCCTTTGAGGGGTTCGTCTACATAAAAGCCCGCGTCTTCCACAAAAAAAGAGCCATCAATTTTATCTTTTACTGATTTTAGCTTATGTAATGCTACACTTCTGTTTGTATCTGCTTGAATTTCAACAGTCTTTACATCGCATTGTTTTAATTGAAACTTGGTGTTTTCTTTTTTGAAAAATTCATTCACTTCGTTGAATTTATGTGTATTGCTGGTTACAAAATTTAATAAAGCGTTATCTTCATTCATTTTTTCACGTTTATTTTTATAAATCACTATAAGGAATTATCATTAATCATAATAATATAGTAATAAATTCAATCTTTTAATTAATAATAATTTATGATAAAAATATCAAAACTGAGAGTTGATTTAAATGATTGAACATTACGAATTTATTGTAATTGGAGGAGGCATTGCAGGATTACATATTGGAGCTTTGTTATCTCAACATGGAAAAGTATTAGTTTTAGAAAAAGAAAAAATAATAGGGGGAAGAGCTAAAGTTGTTGAGATTGGGGGATTTAAGCTAGACTATGGCCCTCATCCTATAAGATTTGGTCCGAAAAGCCCTCTTGGAAAAAGTTTAATTGAAATTGGAAAACCAATTGAGTTTATTAAACCAGGGGATTTCTGGGCTTTGTTAGACGATGGAACAAAAACAATTTTCCCTGCTGGAGATGCTAAAGCTGTTAAGAAGAGTACTATGGTTCCGTTTATGGATACTGTAAATCTAATTTTACGCATTAAGATGAAAATGAATGATCAAGATTTTGAAGCATTATATGACACCTCATTAGAAGATTGGATAAAACAAGAACAAATCATTCCTAAATTGCAAGGATATCTTATAATGACGAGTTCAGCTGTACAAGTTAATCCTTTTCCTAAGAGAGTATCAGTTGGCGAATTATTGCATACTGTAAGAAAAATCCTTGATATTGGAAGTATTTTCTATCCTAAAGGAGGTTGGGGAGAAATCTTCTCAAGATTCTCTGATAAAATTAAGGAAAATGGAGAAATTAGATTATCATCTGATGTTAAACAAATAATTGTGGAAAATGGAAAAGCAAAAGGTGTCAAAATAGGTAATAAGGTTATTAAAGGAGAGAAAATAATCTCAACAATTCCAGTCCAACAGTTGTTTACAATTTTAGATGAAAATTTATGTGATAAAGATTTTGTTGATAAATGTAAAAATTTAAGACCCACTGCGGGAATATCTATTGATTTTTGTCTGGATAAACCCATAACAGATATGGACTTTTTCTTCCTTGAAAAACCACTAGCTTTTGGTTTTGTTCCCTCTAACTTGTCTGATGAAATTGTACCTAAAGGAAAATCTCTGATATCTTTTTTTTCGGCAAAAAATAGAGAAGATATTAGAGATAAAAATAGAGCTAAAGAACTCCATAGAGAATTAAGGGATTCAATTATTAGATTTTTTCCAGATATAGAACAAAACACACTACACGAAAGACCGTTGTTTTTTGAAATGGTTGATGGTGTTGAAGCTAATATATACCAACATCGGTTAAAGAGACCTACAAATATTATTGAAAATATCGAGAACTTCTATCTTGCGGGAGATTCTGTGGGAGGAGGAAAAGGTAGTAGTGGAGGAGATATTGGGCATTCGTCTACACGCAAATGTTATAAACTCGTAATGAAAAAATAATTCTCTTATAGACTTTATATAAGATTTTTTGTATCAATTCCAAAATTTTATAATTTTTGCTTCCTTTACTTTTAAAAGAATTACAGAATTTTTTATTCTGTTTAGAATTTAATAGCACACCAAAACCTGTGATAACATGGCTCGAATACATTCGAGAAAAAAAGGAAAAAGCGGAAGTACTAGACCCCCTAGATTAGAAAAACCCGTGTGGGTGGAAAGATCTGCTGAGGAAGTTGAAAACCTTGTAGTTAAATTGGCAAGAAAAGGTTACTCAAAATCCATGATAGGAATCATACTTAGGGATTCTTACGGAATTCCCTTAGTTAAGGTAGTATCTGGAAAAAAAATAAATGAGATTCT
>JBHLLE010000526.1:0-3676 GCA_048885945.1 Candidatus Hermodarchaeota archaeon
GAATTTTACCTGATTTCAGAGCTTCCATTTCATAGAAGCCATTTGTTGAATTTATTTTCACAAATACTAATTTATCAATAAGAGGTTTAGCAGCCCAATAATGTGGATTTGCAGATAAAGAGATATTATAACCATATTCATAATTTTCAATAATAAAAGGACCAGTTGCCATTAAGGGTTCGGTTTTTTCATTGATAAACCTATCCGGAGGAGTTGCTGAAGGAGATAATATCGATGAAAAAGAAGATGCTAATAAATTTATCAAGGCAGTATAGGGTGCATTTAAAACGAATCTTACTGTGTATGCATCTAGCGCTACAGTTTTATTTATTATGTAGGTCCCGTTTGGAAATTTCCACAATTCAGGATACTCAAGGTTTAGGTCTAACCTATGAATTCTGTCAAAATTCCATTTAACCGCTTCTGCATTAAAAGGTGTATCATCATGAAATTTGACGTTTTTTTTTAGTATACATGTCAAATTTAATGCATCCAAACTCCAGCTGTGATTAATCGCCAGATTGTTTACTATTTCTGAATTGTGGCTAGTTGTATTAATAGTAAATAAACCTTCTGCAACTTGATCAATCAAGTTTGCATCCACAGGCCATGGAGCCTTAAGCGGATCAAGTGTCCAACTCCAATCACCTAACATTGGATTCCATGGGACGCCTATAATTAATGTATCAGTTTTTTTATCTGATTCTGAGATTAGTATTATTATTCCACTGACAATACCTGCAACGGCAAAAATCCCGATTAATCCTCCTATAATAAAAGGTTTAGATCCAACACTTATCTTCTTTTTCTTTCTAAAATCTGAATCCAATATAATCCACTCAGATTATTTTAAAACATCGATTCCATACCCTACGTATAATATAAAAATTAGTTAAATTCATAATTAAATGTTACCCCTCTTGAAAAGCAGAATTCTTTTTTTATTTTCGAATATTTTTAAAAAAGTTAATTATCTGCCTTTAATTTCTTATCTTATATTTAACAAATGAAGTTATGCAAAAATTATGAGTGATAAAGAAAGCGAAGAAGCTAAGAACCAAGAAGATTTGAAGAGGAGTAGAAAAAGAGACAGACCGGTTAAAAAAACCCAAGGTCAAGTTATTCAAGAAGCTTTAGGTTTAAATCCAACAGATATTCAAGAAATTGAAAAGAAACTATTTATCGTTCGATTTCTTGATTTCTTTTCTGAAGATACTTTAGAATTTATTTACAAGCAACGGATTATGGAGCAAAATATTGAACGCTTAACAACATATATGAATAATCTTCAGGTTGAAAGAGAAGAAGAAAAATTATTAAAGCAATCGTTTGACTCAAAAAACGTGGTTAGTGTAATAGAAAATGTAAAAAATAAAGCTGAAAAATATGCTGTAAGTAAAGGTATTAAAACTAATGTAAATAAACGCTTAAGAAGACTAACATTATATATTACTCTACCTATATTTGTCTTACTTACAATATTTACAATTTTCCCAATATTTGCAAATCTTTATTTTGTCTTCTTTCCTATCTTATGTCTTGTGTGTTTACTTCCACAGTTAATAAGGGGAAGTATAGTAAAAAAATGGTTTCAATTTAAAGAACAAAATAAAAACGAGATCTATACTGAAAATAGAGATGATATCATGATCCTAAAAAGTTTTGCGGGAGAATTATTAAGTAATATTAGATCTCGACTTCTAGAGTTAGAAGTGCCCCTTCAACTAATCAAATTTACTCTTTTCAGTAGAGATTATGAAAACGTGAATTTACTCAACCAGAGAAGCATAAGAGGATTTATGCAGTATTTTTTTACATTCGATTATCCTCCCGATATGGAACCAATTCCTATTCCTGAGAATTTAAAGCGCTACCAAGAACCTACTGTTCCTGAGAAACGAAGAGAAAAGCCAGAAAAGAATTTTATAATATTATCTGAAATGAAAGGAAGTAATGGGATTATTGAATATTTTGTTCCAACATTAAAAGATATGCAAGCAGATAAAATTAATGAATTATTAAATGAATGTGAATTTTCGAAAGCTCCTAATGATTTTAAAACAATTATTCCTAATTATTCAGAAACACTCGCGATTTATTGTTTATGCGGGGAAATTGCTGAAATTGATAATACCCAAATCTGTAATTGGAAAAATCAGTTTAAGTTTTATTTGTTTGAAGCGAAAGAATGTAAATGCGAAGAATCAATTTATGTACTTTCATTAATGGATGAATCTACACAAGTTCCTGAAGAATTTAAAGACATTTTTTAAGATTTCTTTTTATTTTCTTTTTATTTTTGAATACCAATCATAAAGCAGTTTAAATCCTCTAACAGCTCGTTCAACTTCATTTTCAAATACAGGGATTTTTAATTCAGAAGCAGCTTTAACAACTCTTTTTGCCCCTTCGTGTTCTGCTTGAATCAAAATTGTAATAATTGGTTTCTCTGGATTAGAGATTATTATATTGTTGAAAATGTTAAAATCAAATTCTATTTCAGTAAAGAATTCTAAAGCTAAAATTAATCCTCCAACCGCAGCATCATCCAATAAAGTTTTAGAAGAAAAATTATATATTTCACAAATCTTTGTACCAACAAATCGTTCAGGAGGCCAATAATCTACAGGATTCCCCAATTCACAAGTAGAGCCACCTACCTTCTCGAGGATAACATTTTTATGGTCATTTGTTAATTTAGCTAAAGATAATCCCTGTTTCCGCATTTCTTTAATAATGAGATATATAGCTCCTGAACTTGGACCAATAATCCCTAAATCTGGATTTTTAGGCTCTGGACACCACAGAAAAATCTTGGCAAATTCAAATAACTCAATATAATTAGCTACTGCAATGCCTCCTGCTCTTAGTAACTCTTTTTCCTTTTGTTCTTCTTTTCCTACGTAGAAAAATAAAACCGGTTTTATAGAAGATATGCCTTTTACAGATTCAATTATACCGTCTGTAATTTCTCGAAGAAAAAGAGATATAACCTTCGTTGTTTTATCTTCTTTGAGGTAATCTAAAACATCAGCATCGTCAATATCAAATCCATAACCTAAATGGATAACTTTAGAGATAGATAAATCTTGTGGAGGGTTCCACCAGCCCATTGCACCCGCTAATCCCCCTGATTGTGCTATGAAAGAGATCCCTTCTTTTATCCTTCTGTGTTTTTGCATAAGATATTGCCTTACCGGGATGATTGAAGTAGTAAAGTTATTAATAAAATTAATAACTCCAAGCATAGATGGTCCCATATATGAAACGCCATACTCCATACTAATATTCGTTAACTCCTCTATTAAAACTGGATCGTTTATATCAATTCTTAATTCAGATTCAATAGCTATATTTTTAATGCCAAATTTTGCTAATTTTTCAAACGTGTGAGATACGTTTTTACCTAGTACAATAACACCTAATTCTGGGATCTCTGGTAACTCTTCTAATGAATGATATGACTTTATTCCTAAAATTTCATCTGCATTTGGATTTAAGATGTATACTTTTCCTCGATAGACTATCTCTAAAAGATTTTTTAAAATAGTATAACTGAATGTATATGCTTTTCTTGAAGCACCAACTATCAAAATACTTTTAGGATTAAAGAAAGGTTCAAGATTTTTCAAAGTTCAAGATTCATATAGTTTTAATATCTATTAATTTTTAGAAT
>JBHLLE010000527.1:0-3670 GCA_048885945.1 Candidatus Hermodarchaeota archaeon
CATCGATCGCGTTAACATTTAATAGAATTGGTGAGAATGTTGAGCAAGTTAAAACTCGTTTAGGTGCTTTTATGGAAATGTTTAGATAATTTTTTTTGTTGATTAGCATCATTTATACTTTTCATATTCTTAAAAGTAAAAATTTATCTCTTTAATTCCTTAATTAATCTCATAAGTTTTATTTTAAAACTATGATAATTTTAAAATATTATCCTTAAGGTAGCAAAAATAATTTTTTTTTTTGAGAGAAATTTTAAACATGAGTATTTACGCTGACGATGTAGTAGGGTTCACATCTGTTTTAAAAATAGCTTATAATTTCTTGACGGGAAAAGACGATCTGAAAAAAAGAAAATTAAGAGAAAGAAAAAAATTAATTTCCGTCGCTTTAGGTTTTCCAGATTTAGTTTTTGCTGCCGATTCTATTCCCGTATTCCCAATAAGAATGGAATCATTTAAGGTCAATAAAACGCTAATGGCTCTAAATTCTGCCACTTCTGTTTTAGGATGGGATTTAACATCAAAGATATTAGATATTGCTAGAAAGTTTGACGTATTAAAGATTGTTGATCGTATATTAGATGACGTAATTAGTTCTACAAACAAGAAATATAATGAAATGTACGATTTAGCCGAGCAAAATGCGGTACCGGAGGAATTATGTTTTGGGATTAAGGCGCTTTATGGGATGCATATTTCAAAAGGAAATGATATAGACGCAAATCTTAATTTTGCAATTCGCTGTAGTGAATGGAATAAATTCTCCGAATCATTAAAATCAATTGTACCCAATCAAGTTTGGATTGACATACCACCCTCAGACTTAGGAACTAATAAACGATTATCAGAATTAATGCAAGAGAATATTAAATCTGCAATTGTTGAATTAGAAAATATTACAGGAAATTACGTTTCTGACAATAGTTTAAAAAAGCAATTTCGTATAGGAAATCAAGTAAAAAGATTTTACAAAACAATTATATATGAGATAGGATCGTCTAATTTCTTCCCATGCAATCCAGCGACATTTAGTGAAATTTTAGCTTTATTAACAATTACTTTTCAAGATTATAACTCAAATGCTCAGAGATATTTGGAAAATCTTAGTCAATTAGTAAAAGAGATGAGAGAGAGAATAAAAAAAGGTATTGGTATGGACGTGTCCCATATACCAAAAATTGTGCTTACACCTATTTTTCAAGGTTGGGAGCCTTATATTCACGAACTTATCTCCGAACAAGGCGGAATTGTAATTTATGCGGATTGGGATATTTTAGGACTATTAGAAGAAATTCCTGTTTCAAAAGACTCTAATCCTATAGAAGATTACGCTCAATTCCTTTTAAACGCATCTAATAAAGGATTAGGGTGTGATAGTGAAAATTTAACAAATTCTTACATAAAAGCTGCTAAGAAAATGAGAATTAATGGATTTATTTTTAATCAGGTATATGGATGCAATTCTTTAACAAATGTGTACTCTACAATGAAAGAAAAAATTCATAATGAGCTAAATATTCCTGCAATGGTAACCGATTTCACGAGAATTGGAGAGAATATTGAGCAAGTTAAGAATGGAATAAATTCTTTCATGCGAATTTTCAGATAAGATAACTTAGTTGAAAAAAAATTAAACTTTAACTTCCCCATAAATCTGAGGGTTTGAGTAAGTGTGGCTCTTCTTCTTCTTTCTTCTTTTTAGCCGCTTCGTTTGGATCGACCCATTCAGAGGATTCAGAAGCGCCAGCAGGAGCGGATGCGGGAGATACGCCAGGTTGCGTCAATCCGGAGGGTGCTTTTAGTCCAGTGGGGGGTGTTAATCCAGCACCAGCAGTTATAGGTTCTGCTCTAGATATAATTTGGGGAGCTCCTTGAACCACATAAGTTCCCGATTGTAGAACTTTTAGTTCACTTAATACTTTTTCTAGATTCATTGACTGTACGCTCTTGTTCATAGTATCCATTATTTCTCTTAACGACTGTGAGGTTTCTCTTAAACCTTTTGGATTTATTCCAGTTAGTAAAGAATCTAAATTCGCATTAATATTTTCATTGATGTCTTTTAATGAATCTAAGACCGCTTCCCAATGTTTATTCATCTGAGATTCTATAGCTCTTATCATTTTAATAGTTTCATTCATGAAATTAACGTGTGCTTCATAACGTTCTTCATCTTTTGCTCGTAAATCCGAAATTAGCATAATTAATTTTCGTAATGCTTCTTTTTCTTCAGACATTTTAATTACTAATCTCTATTATTTTCTTTATTTAATTAATGATTATTAAGAAATATATATCTAATTATTTCTTAATTTATACTAAAACTTCTTTTTATATTTTGGTTTTAATTTATTTAATAATGTTACCAAGAACGAATAAATAGGATTTGATAATTTAAATGAATTTTGAGAACCTCAGAAAGAAATCTTTACTTATTAGTATTGGAGGAGCAGTTTTAGGAATATTAGTAGGGTTAATAGAATTTACGATTGGACCTTCAATTCGAAATTTAATTGGTAATAAAGAAGACCCATTAACTCTTGGTATTATTACCATGCTTTTAAGTTCTATTATCTTTTTCGCCGGTTTATATGAATATAGATCTAAAGAAAGTCCCAAAAATGTGACAATAGGAATTTTGATTGCACAATTATTTCCAGCTGTTGTATGTTTTACAACTGTTGGATTACTATGGTTTATTCCGGGACCCGTTATATTATTTAGTATATTCTTACAAAGTTATATTTTTTGGAAAGGAAGAGATTTAGACCATGATATCGAAAGAAATAACGACCCATTTCAGATAATGGGATGGCAACTTTCAAGAAAAAGTAGTAAAAGACTCTCAATTACAGGAAGTTTACTAGTGATATTGTCAATTATACTAGGTTTTATTTCAGATATTTTTTGTTTATATTTTTTAGAAGTGACAAAGAATAGTACAACACATTCCTATTCTATAGTTCCAATAGATATTATTAAACACGTTATAATCAGAGGAAAGAGCACTAAGATTGAACTTATTGAAAATACCTACGTAATGATAATATATATAATTTTATTAATAGGAGGATCTTTATCGATAATCGTTTCAATTACTGCGTCTAGGTTATTTGCAATTATAGGGGGAATTTTAGTTATTTTTGGGTTATTTTTATTTATTGGATTATTGCCTAGTATTTTAAATTCTATAGGTTACGGTTTTCAGACAGATTATAATATCTCAACTTTGGGAATAAGTTGGTATATGGCGCTTTTAGGAGGATTATGCGTAATAATTGGAGGACTTTTTATTAACAACTAAAACTTCACTATTTAAATTTTAAGTGCTTTATTAAAAAATAAGTTTTAATTTATTTATAATATACTTCTAAATAATGATAATAGGGAAAAGCATTAAAGAATTTAAAATTGGTATGCAAGCAGACTTTTCACATACATTTACCCAAAAAGAAACCGAACTTATGGCAGATCTTATAGGTGATCATAATCCTTTCCATTACGATTGTGAATTTGTAAAAAAAACTCGTTTTGAAAAACCAATAGTTCATGGATTATTAGTTGGAGGTATGATAAGCCATTTTGGAGGTGACTTATTCCCTGGACCCGGTTGTCTTGCTGAAACAATTAAGTTCAAATTTCTAAAACCGGTTTTTTTTGGAGATACCAT
>JBHLLE010000528.1:0-3665 GCA_048885945.1 Candidatus Hermodarchaeota archaeon
ACACATTCCGTAGGGAAAATTGCTGTAGCCATTTCAAATGGAGCTGGTTTCCCATCCATAGGGTTAATTAAGGGCGTCATAGGTGATGGTAAATCTGCTAATATATTTACCCACTCTTTTGGTACTTCACTTGGTTGTAATAATATTCGTGAATTAAAATAGTCAACCATTTTTTTTTCCTTATTTTATTTTTTTTTTTAGATGTGTATCATTACAATAGTGGAATTCAGTATCGTTAATGCACACTTAAAGATTGAAATCAATACTTTTTAAAAAAGTAAGAAATGCTTGAAAAAATAAGATTTTTAAGATGGTTCAGTCCGATGCAAAGGGCGTTATCGCCAACGCCAAGGCCACTGCCAACGCCAAGAAGAATTTATTTCTGTTGCCATTTCAACTAAACCATTATTAAAACAATTTAATATTGTCTTATTTATTAAGCTTTAAAAAGTTAATTGATTTCCATATCTAACTAAAACTAAGTTCTAAAATAAGAAGACAATTAAATATTTCTATTAGATATTTCTTAGATACAATAATTTCTTATAAATGTTGTAAGTACTTCTAATCCTTATCTAATTTAGATCATTGAATTATATCTTAAAATTAAGCTTTAATACAATTCATCTTCCTTCAAAAATTTTATATAAGTTTTTAGCAGCAATTCTCGTAACTTTAACTGTTTTCATCATAGTATCAATCTGAGTTCCCGCACATACTATGACTAAACGTCCGGCATTAGAAATTACAATATATCCATCATTAGCTCTCACAATTACCTCACTTAAATCTTCTTGAAAAAGACTCTGTATAGTAGAACGACCAGTCATTAATAAAGCGGATGCAAGACCGCAAAATTGATCTCCATCTACATGATATTGTGGTAAAGCAGAAAATGCTATTTGATATCCCTCCTGCGATACCAATGCTATTGCTTCAATATCTGCATTTGAAGTAATAAAAGTAATTTGAGGGCTAATTTTTTCGATATCTGATTGATCAATCCCTAAATCCGAGCCAAACTGCAAATTTAGTCCATCTCCTTGAAGGTAATTACGAATTTAAAAAAAATTTGTTGTCTTACTTACTTTTTAAAAATTCAACACTACAAATTTTATATTTATAATAGTTTTTATCATTTTTATTTGTATATTATTTTATATATTATGTAGTTTCTAACCACACAATTTTACCACTACAAAGGTGAGCGTTATTCTTTATAAAGAAGTGAAAGGAGATTTATTTAAGGTTGATAGAACTAGATGGTGTTTAGCTCATTGTATTTCTGAAGATGTTACTGCTACTAAAAACATGAATAAAGGAATTGCTAAATTATTTCGTAGCGAACATCCTAAAATGGCAGCACAAATTGCGCCTTTTCTTCGTGTTGGTAAAGCTATTCGTTATAGTGAAGAAAATCAGACAATTTATAATTTAATTTCGAAGCGTTTAGTATGGCAAAAAGCAAAAGGTGATTATAAACCGCGTTATTACCAACAACTTTCAGATGCACTTAATGATATGAAAGATCAAATGGTTTCAAACAATGAATTATACTTAGCAATGCCACGAATCGCTAGTGGTTTAGATGGTGGAAATTGGGAAGAAATCCGCCGTATGATTAAAAATACATTTAAAAATACTATGGTTGAGATACAAATCCGCTATTTATAAAGAGATTCTTTTGTTAGAAAGGGGAAAATGTCATCCCTTCTCGTAAAAGATAATTGCTTTTTAAAAAAGGAATAATATTATATAAATCTAAAGTTATAATAAATCTAAGAAGAGTAAATAATATAATTCTAAGACTTATATAGTAATTAGATAAAAATATTTGATTTTTATATAAGAAATTTTTAATTAAAAATACTTAATCAAAAGTAATTATCATGATAACTACTAGAGAATCCATTAATTATCAATTTTCGTTAATATTTGGATATTCGTCCCCCGAGGAGATCACTGTTGGGGACGTTATTGGACCGGGAAAATTAACTAGGAAAAAAGTAAAGGAACTCGCTTTATCAGTCATGGAATTCTTAAAAATGTATAATGCAATGATACGGGACTACACCGGTTCTGAAGTTTTTTCCATAGAATTTGAACTCTATAATATTGAAGAAGGTTCTCAAATTAAGATATATCCTAAATCGATGATATTAATACCCGGTAAATTTAAGGATTGTGAAAGTTTATTACTTGCTTTAAAGCCCGAGACTGGAGTATTAAATACACACAAGTCAAGAGAAGATATAAATCATATAAGTGAATTATTTTACGAAGTAGAGGAATTTGCAAATCGCCCAGAATTAGAACCTCAGGAAAAAGAAATGGTATTTAATAAATTTGCTTCTAGATTTAGCAAAAAACTTTTTGGAGATCTAATTGAAGATAAATGGAATAAAAAATTAATAGGATTAAATATATCACTTCCCACTGAAAAAGAATTGCTTAATACTTTTGCTTCTATAAAGACTAATGTTGATATTTTATGGTATAAGCGACCTTACGAAATTCAAATGCTTATCCCTCAATTTTCAAGACATAAATCTCCTTTTGAGGGACAATCTGAGATTGATCACTTAAAATTTGCCCTTTCAGAACCAAGTGCAAATTTTGTAATTGAAAACACCTTAAAGTTGGGTACAAACCTCATAAATTTAGCTAATACCGGAACTATAGATGAATCTCAAGACGAAATCCTTTCTTTTCTAATTAAACATATTGAGGAGAAAATAAAGCAAATCAGCGTTCCACAAAACGCAGAATGGTTAATTAATGAAATTTTTAAAATTTTAGGAGATTTAGAAAGTTATTTAAATAAATTTATAGACTACTCAAAATCGTTTATAACTACGGGGGAGACTGGTGATTTAAAAGAACTTTTGGCTAAATACAGTAATTTTATTACTGGAAAAGGTAAATTTGAAAATGAAACTTTTGAAGAAATTAGTCAAATTGCAATAAACGATTTCATGAATTCAATAATTCAAAAAGAAAATTTGAGGGCTATAGATTTAGACTCTGCAATTTACTATCTTTCTGAAGTAATTAAAAATACCTTTCAAATAATCCGAAACGCATTGCCAAAATATTTTTCGCGCAGAAGATTAAAAACATTAACAATTTATTTCGTTAAAAAAATTAAAGATATTTTTGATAAAGAACAAAAACCTGCTAAAAACTTAGGAAATAAATTTATGGAGAAATTCAATAATTTTCTCTTCAATCAGATTGAAATTAATCAATTATTATTAACCCCTAATCTAAAATTCAACGAGAAAAAATTAATAGAAGAGTTTAAATATATTATAAAGCAGAATATTGAATTTTTTTTTGATAATATTGAATTAGAATCAGCAGATTTAGTCTCTTTTGCTGAAGTTTTAATGGAAAAAGACCCTGATATGATTCGAAATCATATAGAAAAATTTAAAAAATTTTCAAATGAACTAAAATTCCTCTTAAGCTATCTTTTAAGATATACAACTATTAATCGTTATTTAAAAGAAGAACCTGATAAAGAAATCTCAGATCCTGTTACGTTTGCTAACAGATTCTATCGCTTTTTAGAGAAGAGAATCGGTGGAATTAATTTAGATTGGAAATACTATATTTTAGATTGGATAAAAGATTATTCTAAAAAATTCCTCAATTTGGAAGAG
>JBHLLE010000529.1:0-3663 GCA_048885945.1 Candidatus Hermodarchaeota archaeon
TATAAAATCTAAGTATTATTCAATTTTTTTTTATTATTTTCATTATTTTTGATTTTAAGATTTAATTGAATTGTTTCAGTAGATTGAAATCTAAAATTTTAACTATATTTAAATAGAACTTCTATTATCTATCTTTTTGTACAAAATTTTTTTTCCAAAAATTCAATTAAGGGTGATATTTTGAGAGTTAGCTTAAGTGAACTAACAGAATTGCAATTACTTAATGGAAGCATGACATTAGCTTTTATGATAATTTCTTTGATAATAGGTTTCAAAATATTATTGAAATATTTTTCCATTAAACAGAAAGAGTTTATTACCGTTGGAATTTCGTGGATTTTTCTTAGTAGTGCGTGGTGGGGAACCTCCCTTTCTTTCTTATTTATTCTACTCTTTAACTATGCTTTTGATCCAATTACTTATATTTACATCGGAAATGTATTTATACCTGTATTAGTTATCTTTTGGCCTTATTCAGTATGTTCATTACTGAATTATAAAAGAACAAATCTAATTTTAGCTATTTTCTTAACAATTAGTATTTTATACGAGATTTTGTTGGCTGTTTTTATAATTGTAAATCCAGATATGATTGCAACCTACGAAGGATTATTTTATCTGAAACCTCGAGGTATCGGACTCGCATATATCATTTTTGCGATTTTAACATTGATAGTCTTTAGTCTACTATTTGTTTTAAGATCGTTGAGATCTGAAGATCCTAAAATTAGATTAAAAGGGAAATTAATCCTATTAGCAGTTATTTTATTTACATCGGCCTCAGTTATTAATGCATTAATCATGCTTACCGCAGCGACTTTAATAGTAGTAAGAATATTCCTAATCTCTAGTCAAATATTATATTACTTTGGGTTTCTTTTACCAAAAAGTATTGCTTCCCGTTATGATTAATAAATTACAATCTCTTTTTTTTATGTTTTAATATCAATGATTTGTCCCGTTAATTTTGAGATTTCAATAAAATCTCTTTAACGACTTCAAATTTTGAAAATTTGTTATTTTCTCTTGATATAAAATAGATAGAAGATACTTTAAATTCTAATTCTTTCCAAGAATTTTGAATTTCATTAATCATTTCAAATAAATCTTTTTTTCCTTTAATCTGTCCAACACTTAAATGTGGCGTAAAACCTCCCTTATATTTATTTAGATCATTACAATCTGGTACAATTTTTAGAAGTTTTGATTGAAGATGGACGATTAATTCTTTAGGTTCAGGATTAAGCCATAAAGTATAATTTTGATGTTTGTGTTGAAAATATTGAATTTTATTAAATTTTATTTTAAATGAATTTATCCTTCTGCAAATTTCTCTAAATTTACTCTCTAAATCATAAAATAGATCTTTAGAATAAAAGGGATAAATTAAATTAATATGTGGTATCCATCTGTGAAACTGACGGTCATATTTTGTTCTTATCTGTTGTATTGACTCCCATTTATCCTCAGGAGGAATAACCACACACGCAGATGTATAAACTTTTTTCATATATAACAACTAATAAAAGAACATATTGAAAATTTACACTAAAAAAAAAGGAAATACTTTTGATATAGTTATGTTAGGAATTAAACAATTTTCTTTTAAACTTAGTTTTTGTTTTTATTTTTAGATAAAAATGTAATATAGTAAAATTATAAGAGAATAGGATCATAATACGATATATAACAAATTAGTTGGATCTTGAAAATTTAAATGAAAATAAAACAGAGACATTTTATAAAATCCTCCGAAGTAAAAACACTTAAAGAAGAAATTAGAAAAAAATTGGATAATACAATAATAAATCAAATCTTTCCAAAAAAGTGTGGAGTAGAATTGATTATAACTGAGAATGGAGACGAATTATATGCAATAAACAACGAATTGAAGATTTGGAAGTCAAAAGAAGGATATATTCCAGTTTTAAAGCTATTATTAGAAAATAAAATTAATTTAAAATCCATAGTGGTTGACATGGGGGCAGTCCGATTTGTAGCAAATAAAGCAGATGTAATGCGTCCAGGGATAACTCATATCGATCCTCTAATTAAAAAAGGAGATATTATAAAGATTGTCGATGAAACTCATAAAAGATCGTTAGCTGTAGGCAAAGCTCTATACGATGCTGAGGAGATGAAAAATAAGACTTCAGGAAAAGTTGTAAAAAACCTTCACACCATTAATGACGATATATGGAAATTTGAAAAAGAATTCAAATAACAGATCTGAAATTATTGTTTGAATCATTCTCCTAAAGAATTTAATCTTCAAGAAGAATAAAATCTAGAACTGCGTAGAAAAAATTTAATATCTAATGTGGAAATAATTCTTTCAAAATTGAGATTATAAGATCTTTTTCTTCTTGACTTATCTTTTTTACGCTTTGACTATTTAGCAAAAAAGTGTCTTTTAAGTAATCGTCAAATAAAGCCATAATAACTAGTAAAGCATTTCTAATAAACATTGAATCGGCTTTATCCTTGAAATCTATCATAAGATTTCTTATTTGATTATTTTTCCATAATTCTTTTTCTAAGGAATTTCCGTTCAATTGACTAAATTGTCCAAAAAGAAGATCATAATACTCACTTTCCATCATGACATATAATATTTCTATCTCACCTTATAAAAATGAAATTGTTTTAGACAAGTTTGTTCCATACTCACGAAAATGTCTATAGTCTAGTTAATTACCAGATCTTTTAGTAGAATAGTGGTTTCAACAATCAAATTTCTATATTAGTTAGATAAGGTAATAAGTAAGCTAAAATTCTCTAAACTAATATAAAGATTAAAAAAGTTTTATATTGATAAAAATGGAAATAGGTTTTAATTTTAATTTAGGAAATTTGAAAATTAATCAGCTAGGGTATTTATATAAAGACATAGAAAAGCAAGCAAAAATAATAGAGAGCTTATATGGGATACCTAAATTTGCGTTTTTTGAAAATAAGGATAATACCTGTAAATATCGTGGAAGAGATTCAGGATTTTCAACAAAGATAGGAATTAGTCGATTATTTAACACTCAAATTGAATTAATTCAACTTTTAGAAGGAGAGTGTATTTTTAAAGAATTTTTTGATAGTGGAAGAGAAGGACTACATCACTTTGGAATTTTTGTAGATAATTTAGATTCTTACATTGAAGAATTCAAGAAAAAAGGAATTGAGGTAGTTCATGCAGCACAAACAGGTAAGCAGAAATTCGCTTATTTTGACACTGAAAAGACCTTTGGAATATATCTTGAATTTCAAGAGACTATAAAGAGAAAAAAAAAACGATAATAAGAAATTAGAGAGAATCATTGATTTTATTAATAAAAGAAAAATAAAAACTCCACTCGAAATTAACCCTAGGAAAGATTTTTGATTCATTTACATCAGATTTCTTTACCTAATCATTTAAAAACAAGTTATGTTCTATTAAAGATCATAAGAACCTTAAGTAAAACAAACAATATAATTTAATCACCTTTAATTAGTAATATCTGGATACAATGTGATCTATGTAATACAGGGTTCTAAATGCCAAATATAGCATATATTATTTAGATATCGCTCTATGAGTCATTTCACAATATATTGACGTGACTCTTAAAAATAGATTTAAAATACAAAAAGGGAATGTGTGAAAAAATTGAGTATGTATAGGAGTTA
>JBHLLE010000530.1:0-3653 GCA_048885945.1 Candidatus Hermodarchaeota archaeon
TTCTTTCATTTTAAACCCTCCTTATAAATCTTTAATGAAATTATAAAAATCCATAGAAGTGATAAACCAAATCCTAGTCTCTGAATCAAACCAGAGTAACTAGTTAACACTTCAATAAACATAATCGGTCCAGAGGCTAACGATAAAACGCCAAGGAAAAAAGAAATATAACCCCATTTATCTCCCCACAGTCTTGAGATTGAATAAGCAGAAATCATAGTAGCAATTGGAATCAGTATTGCTGGAATTATACTTGTTAAGGAGTGAATTGATCCTATTAGTGTAACGTCAATACATTGAGGATCACATGGAAAAAATCCTACTAAGAACAGAAAAATACCTCCAGTTAATAATAAAAAAGAGGTTATAATCAGTTGGAAATTTTTTTTGAAATAAACAGTGAAACCAAAGCTAAAAATTACAATAAAAATACCCAATAAAGAAAAACCTAAATAATTCATGATATCCTTGAATGGAGAATCTACAGCTCCAATCTCACTCATCCCTGTTGATATTGGGTTATAACCCTCCCACAATAAACCAAGAATCGTCAAAAGCGCAAAAAAAAAAGTAGGGCCAATAACTCCTGATAAAATTAAAATTTTTTGCGTTTTAATAGAGCTATTCAATTTCATTATTGAATTCTATTAAAGAGAATCGATATTTAAAAGATGAGTGTAATATTTGCATTAATTGCAGCATTTATTCTGGTTATCATCTGAAGGTATGTCTAACCATTTAAAATTTTTTTTTCTTTATCTATTGATATTTCGCAACTTCGAATATAATCTATATCTAATCTTATATCAAGAAGTTTACGAGCTAAAACCAATGCTTGATTCATATTTATAATAGTAACCTTTTGATCTGGATGTTGTTTTGCCCATTCTTTGAGAAATTCTTCTGAAATAAAAAACAAAGTCGTAGAACACTGAGATCCAAGGTATTCAATTAGATTTTCAGGTTGTTGGAAAACCATTTTTTCATCTTTAATCTTAAGCGTAATTTTTTGACTCAAAATTGGATCTTTTAAAATACAAGTAGCATCTTGATTGTATGTAAAAGGGAGTCCAAGATCCTCTATTTCACCCATAATAATCAGTTTTTTTTCCATACTATATGCAAAATTTGCATCAAATTATAAATAGGAAATTCGAACAATAATAATCAAAAAGGAAATTAGACTATTCAATCTTTTAAGAGATTTCGCCCTTAATAAAAATGTATAAGATCTTAATTCTCTCCTCCTATCAACCTATATGATTGAATTAGTTTCCTTTTTCTTCTTTTTTCTCATGCATCCAAGGTTTACACCAAAATATTTAAAGATTTAATTTTTTGAATAATGTTCCGGCTCAGGATGGATTTTCTTAACAAAATTAAAGTCGAAAATCTCCCTATTCTTGAGTAATTTTTTAATATATCCTAGATTATAAAGATTTTTAATGAATTCCCCAGTAGATTCAATATAGCCTTCTGAGAGAGAGATACAATATTTTGGAGATATTTTTAAAACTTCTTCTGCATAATTTTTATCTATTATCTCAAATGTTTTGGATATCTTCTCTGCTGCTATTGAAGGTGATGTTCGAAGTAAATAAGAAGCATTTTTATGGAAATTTAAAAATTTTAAAATTATATCTGGATGAGATTGAATAAGCTTTTTATGAGCAAATATTCCATAGCTAGGATTATTTGGCATAAGATCCTTAGCTTCAATAACTAATTGCGTCTTCATAAGGGTTGATGCAAAAACTGCTAATGCAGGAGTTCCTATCCCTGCCTCTAAGAGCCCTTCTCTCATTTCTTTAGCAATAAATTCTGCTTGTCCATAATTCTTTACTTTAATATCATTTAATAAGTCAAATTTATCTAAATAATAATTTAATATTACATCATGAATAGATCCTTTACTTGGGACTCCTATAGCTTTTCCTTTAAATTGGGAAAAGGCTCTATTTAGACTATTATCTAATTGATTTTTTCTTTTATATTGTGTCTTGGCAACCATAATAGTTCCCTCAACATGTCCACCAGCTATACATTTAATCGGAACGCCTTGATCAATTCCGACTATAGCAGGAGGTAATCCCATATATCCAATATCTAATCGCTCTTCCTTAAATGCTTTAACCATAGCGGGACCTGTTCCAAATAAGGTCCAAATGATTTCTGTTTCTAATTCTTCTTTTAAATCTTCATTTTCCATCAATAAATAATTAGTATGATATGCAGTTGATAAATGTCCTATATTTAACTTCTTATCTTTAATCAAAATCACCTAAGTGTGTTCTTTTATAAGGTTAAAATATATTAGTTTTTTAATTTTATAATCAAAATAAATAAATGCGATATTTTTTTAGAAATTACTATTAATCTAATACAATTGATAATTTAACTGGATTTAATTTGTCGAAAATTAAAGTTTCCTTTTTTTCTTTATTGATAGATATTGTTGGAAGAGAGGAAATTTCATTATCTATTAATAGTGAAATGACAATTAAAAACATCTTAGAGAAATTGAGGTTATCTTTTGGTAAATCTTTTGAAGAAAAAATCTTTAACTCTGAAGGCATATTGAATAAGTATATTATAATTGGATTAAATGGAAAGGATATTCGGAAATTTGATGGGTTAGATACAATCATTAAAGATGGTGATACAATTTCAATTTTACCTGCTATTGCGGGAGGATAAATCAAGTCAAATTTTAGATCTTTTTTAAAACAAGTTCATAAATGTCTCTTTTTTTATCAATTTCTCTAACTTCTAATAGTTCTGCTAAGCCTTGTCGTTTACAATTATTAGGAACATTCTTAAGTGCCGGTAGAAAGTTCAATTCAACTTCTAACAAATCCCCTTTATTTAACTTTTCAAGCGCTAATTTAGTGTAGACAAAAGTCATTGGACAGATACGGCCCTTAATATCGATTTTTTTCTTTACCATATTTATATAATTTACAGAATTTTCTATTGACATACATCCTCAATCCGGTAGTTATAGGTTTCAACAAGATTTGTAGCATGTTCTCCACATGCTTCACAATTTTCATCTCTTTGTATATCTATGAAATTGAAGGTGTTACGTAAAAGATCCACATACATTATCTTGTTAATAATTAGATCACCGATATTTAAAATGCTCTTAATTGCCTCATTTACTTCAATACAGCCAAGAATTCCAGGTATCAATCCTATAACTCCTGCTTCGGAACATGACATTCCAGTAGGAAATTCAAATACATTTCCAAAAAGACATCTATAACAAGCAGTTTTCAATTCAGGAACCACAGTCATTATCTGGCCATGAAATCTTAGAACTCCTGCTATTGTAAATGGGATTTTCATACTAACACATGCATCATTAACAAGCATTTTAGTTGGAAAGTTATCAGATCCTTCTATAACAAAATCCGAATTTTTTAAAATAGCCTCTACATTATCAGGCTTTAACTTTTCGGTTATGATTTCGATCGTACAATCGGGATTCAGTATATTTAGCTTTTCAAGAGCACTTTCTGTTTTCTTTCTATCAATATCCTTCGTAAAATGTAGAATCTGTCTGTGTAAATTGGATATTTCAACTGTATCATAGTCTATAATTTTTAAGTTACCGATTCCTGCTGCTACCATGTAATAAGCTGCTGGTGATC
>JBHLLE010000531.1:0-3652 GCA_048885945.1 Candidatus Hermodarchaeota archaeon
TCATTTTTTCTTTTATATTTTGTTCATATAATTTGCGTTCAGACTCTTTTATTTTATATTCGAATATTGAAGTTAATACTATTATTAAGATAATAACTGAAAGAAAAACTGTAAAAAAATCAGTAAATTCATCAGCTTCAACTGTTGAAGTAAATACTTCTAATAATTCACCTATTGAATATAATCCTCCAACAATCATTAAAATTATAAGAATAACATTTGTCGTTGCTTTCTTTTTTTTATATATTTTTAATGAAACAAAAATCCCCGCAGTAAAAAACAAAATTGCAATAAAATTTGCTACAGGTTCAAAGATATGTTCAATCCAATCTTCATTCATCAGAAGATCCAACAATAAATTTCTGTTATTCTTTTGAAACAACTTCATGATTATTATTAACTTCATTTTCTTTTTTTAGCTCGTATAAAGCAGCAATAAATAATAAAATTGCACCAGAGAGAATGCCAATATTTTCTAACATATCAAAAAAATTTCGATGATAAAAAATATAATCATCAAAAGAATTAGCGACAAATACTAAGATAATACCGATGAATCCAGGTAAATACTTTAGAAATTCTAATTTTTTTTTATAAAACAATATGGAGATGATTATAGCTATAAATCCAATAATCATAGAATTTAAATCAATTATATCAATATCGACCATTTGTGATTTTTTTCCCCTTTTTAATTTTAAATTAAAATTAATATAAAAAACATATTTAACTTTTTATAAATATTCTGATAAAATATTAAAATCTGACATATTAAAAGGTTTTAAAAAATACCCATTGGCTCCAGTTTTTTTAAAATTCCTTCTAACTTCAGATTCAGGTACTGCTGTGATATAAAATATAGGAATATCTTTCAATTTATCGTTTGCTTTTATTTTCCTACATATCTCATAACCATCACTATCAGGTAAGAGGATATCCAATAAAATTATTTTAGGGGGATTTTTATTAATTAAATCAATTACATCGCTTCCAAATCCAGTTGCTTTGATTATATAATTTTTTTTCTTAAAATATTCAGAAATTAAATAAATTGTTGAATTATCGTCATCAACTATTAAAATATCAAAATTATTTTTTGTATCATCTTGATTATTTAAAATTCTATTTAATAATTTTTCCATATTTATGCTTTTATCGTAAATTTCTTTTATTTTTAATAAAATATCCCAGCTTAAATCATCTTTATACTGTTCAATCAGAATCTGCGAGAAACCTTTTATAGAGCTTAATTCTTCTTTTAATTTATGAGATATGTTCGATAGAACTTCTAAATTTTTTAAATTACAGTCTACTTCTATATAGTTTTCAACTGAATTTCTAATAAGATCTGAAATTGTTGAAATGTTATTCTCTTCTGCGAAATTTTGCCATCTATTTTTTCTTTCTTCAGAAACAAGAATATTTATTCTCTCTTTATTTTTTGCGTATACTCTCTCTCCATTTTGCCATTTTTTAAACGCATCAGTAATATTTCCGCGCCATATTGCTTTTTTTCCAGTTTCTTGTTCAAATTCTATCATTTCTTCCGTTTTATTTTCAAATTCAGCAATATTTTCTATATTCTCTGTCTTTTTCATGCTATTTCTATTTAATAATTTATAGTTATATTATATATATTTAGTCCTTAATTATGTATAAAATTTATTCGTTATCTTATATAATGTATAATGGATGATTAATACTAATAAAATCTTGTATTATAACGCTTTTAACTTTTAAAAATAAATTTAAAGAAAATAATAAAAAATAGTTATAAAATATAAATTATAAAAATGTATTGCTTGGATTAGAATATTTTAAAGCTTCGTCATATGAGTTAAACCATTTCCAAATTTTTCTTCCATTTTCGTTATAATGATATCCTAACCATTGATTTGTTAAATCCGAATAATGTATTTTTGCTAAGTCATTATTTATGTTCCCGATATTGAACATGAAAGAAAATTTCGGAATTTGAAGAAGTTTATAAAAACTAATAGTTAAAATCGAACAAATCCCTGCGGAGAATAATACATCAGATGCATAATGACGTCCAACAACTACTCTTCCTAATGCGACATACATGCCAAATCCTACTATAGAAAATATAAGGAATACTTTGAGCTTTTTTGACATGTTTTTATTCTTTGTTAACATCAGTAAGGGTAAAAATGTAAATGCACTAGATGTATGTCCACTTGGAAAGCTATCATTTTCTGGATTACCTTGATTAATTACATACCAAGGTGTGAAATCAGAATCCGAAGATAGATCATTAAATCTAACTCGTCCCCATGTAAATTTCAGTATATGAACTATAAGATTGGCAAATATGTATAATAGAATTAATGATATACCAATAGTTATATAATTTCTCCAGTTTTTATTATATGCCAAGATCAAAAATATAGCTAAAGAAACTAAAGTAGCAGTTGACGCGAATATATCTCCTGAATAATAAAATCCTTCGGATGTAATCAATAAGTATTCTAAATAAGAAAAAGAATATAGTATCATAATTAGACCAATTTTTCTTTGCATTTTCAGATCATTAAAAATACTTCCTAAAACAATAGTTATACCAACATAAAATAATGGTAAATTTACATCATCTCCATACTCATTTCCAAATTCAAATATCTTTGAATCTCCATAGGTAGTAACATACTTAGATATTTCTAAATCAAAAATTCCAAAAATTATGGCTAAAATTGTCCATAACGCAATAATACTATAAAACAACCTGTTTATATTTTCCATTTCTATTTATCACCTCTGATTTTAATTTACATTATTTTATATTGGTTTTTATGTATAAAAATTAGTGACATTATATTTAAATATATACATTAAAAATTATAAAAAAGTAGATCTTTATACATAAATGGGAGAATTATTATGCATTACTCAATTAATCTTTAAAATATATTAAACACATGTTAGAAGGATGTTTTAAGGAAAATGGTAAAAACACAAAAAATAGAATTTTTTTTAGATAACTATAAAATCATAAATTTCTTGTTCTTTTCAAATTAATAAAAAATTTCTTGTAAAAAGAGAATAGTTTATTTTGATAACGCGAGTGCTAACACTAAGGCTCCAAATATCTCTGATGACTTTCCAACTCGGGACGTATCAATAATTGGCTTTTTAATCCCCATGTATATAGCGCCATAAGCTTTACCACCCCCAAGATGCACCAAGGTTCTATATATTAGATTCCCAGAAATCCCATCGGGAGCAATAATGATATTAGACTTATTTTTAATTGCATTTTCAATGAGAATCTCATCGTGATTTATATCCAGATCTTTATTGTTTTTTCTTATATACTCAACCACTTGATCGGCGATATTGATAGTTTTATCAACTATTGAATCCCGTCCTACATCTCCTAACCTACCACCGCTTAAAATACTTATTTTAGGTTTTATATTTAGAGAATTTAATATCCGTGTTGCCAGGTTTATATATGCTATTTTACTGTCAATACTATTACACTCATCAATTCCGACAGGCCCATAAAAGAATTGAATTCCATCAAAAGTCTCTAAGAGAGCTAATCGATTTAATTCTTTAATATTTAAATAATGTTTAACATTATTAAGAAACAAATTTGAACTAAAACTGCCTCTAACAATTCCATTAATCA
>JBHLLE010000532.1:0-3651 GCA_048885945.1 Candidatus Hermodarchaeota archaeon
TTATTAAATTTTCAGGAATATATCAAAAATTTTTGAGTTAATTTATATTCCAAATTTTAGAGACATATTTTTTCGTAATCTCTCTCGTAAATTTTATTATCTAACTCTATTTACGAAATTTAGTTGATATATCGAAATTCTTCATAGCTCTGATCGAAATGTTTAATAATTACACTTTACTCTTAATACTATTAATTTATTTAATTTTAAATTGAAATAGGGAAAAAAATGACTGAAGGAAAACCAGATTGGTACCCTATGTGGAAAAAACTAGGCTTAAATATTGAAAAGCACGATCAACTTTTAGCAGTACTTCCAGAGGTTTATAAAAATATATACATTGATTCTCAAAAAAATCGACCAAAATCAATGGAATTTTTTGAATTTGTTGTTGGAGATATTCACGGAATTAGAATAAGTGAATTAACTAAAGCAAAAGAAGAAGGAAGAATTGTAATTGGTACTTTTTGTCTTTATATTCCCGATGAAATAATTGATGCGTTGGATGGAATAGGGATCGGATTATGTGGTGGGACAAATTTTTCAAATTTCGCTGTAGAAGGCGTTTTACCCGCAAATATATGTCCCTTAATTAAATCAGCTTTAGGTTTCGGATTGGGAAATATTTGTCCATATTATCAAAGTGCTGATCTTCTAATCGGAGAAACTACGTGTGATGGAAAAAAGAAAACATGGGAAATCATGGCAAAGGATAAACCTGTATATGTTCTCGAAACACCTCAATGCAAGGATCGTAATCAAGCGAGATTATTATATATCCAAGAATTAAAAGCCCTTATAACTAAAATCGAAGAAGTCTCCAATAAAAAACTAGAGATTGAAAAATTAAAAGAATCAATGGAACTAATCAAAAAAAAGCGTGAACAGATCAGACGCGTTTATCAAACGCGAAAAACGGATCCGCCCCCAATTTCAGGAAAGGATGCTCTTTTAATTTCTCAAGTTGCATTTTACGACGATCCAAAGAGACAAATTGAAATGGTTGGAAAGGTTGCAAACGAATGTGAACAAAGAGCTAAAGAAGGTATTGGAGTAGTTGAAAAAGGAACCAAGAGGATCTTAATTAGTGGGACTCCAATGGCTATTCCTAATTGGAAACTCCATCACATCATTGAAACGAATGGTGCTATAGTTGTTGCTGAAGAAACTTGCACTGGAACTAGATATTTTGAATCTGAATTTCCACAAATTAAAGGAAACAATCTTGATGAATTATTAGATTTATTTGCAGATAGATATTTGGGGATTAATTGCGCGTGCTTTACACCAAATACAAACAGGCTTGAAGATATAAAGCGTTTGGTAAAAGAATATAAAGTTGATGGAGTGATTTTATATACTCTTTCTTTTTGCCAACCTTACGATGTAGAAGCAATGACATTTGAAAAAGATCTCAAAAAAGCAGGAATTCCGGTCATTTCAATTACGACGGATTATTCGTCAGAAGACGAATCCCAGTTAATTACAAGAATTCAAGCGTTTTTAGAAATGTTAAAGTAGAGATAAGTAGGTGAATAAATGCGATTTCAAAATTTTTTTTTTTTATTATTTTCTTTTTACGAGCAAAATCTAAAAGGATTAAGCAATAATGCGAAATATATTGATTTCATATTTGCTAATTCATTCCTTAAAATATTTTTACTAATTCCATTGATAATTACAACTAAGGCGCTAAATAATTTGATTTAAAAATAAAACTTAAAAAGAAGAATAATTTAGCAATTACTATTTACTGAATATATATAAATTTCTTTATAACCTTATTATTCATTAGAAATATGAAATTTTAAATAAATTAGGTGAACTGATTTTTGAGAGTTTCTGAAGCAACCTTCCTTGAAATTGAAAAAATAGACAAAAGAATTAGGAAGATAATAACAGATAACGAACCCTCATTGGAATCCGCTGCTATGAAATTTGTATCAGAAATATACGATAATTTCGAAGATTCTATAATTTTATTGCGATTATTTTTAACTCTTCCATATAATGAATTACCAAAAGAAACTCAAGCATTTGCAGATATTTTAGCTCAATCTGTTAATTTAAAATTAGAACCAAATAGTTATCTTTTAACTCTCTTTGGTACCATAGGAAAAGAAAACGAATGGCTCAACATAAAAGATTCAAGGGGTCATCAAGCAATTCCACTTCCTACTCCAGATTTTGTCTCCGCTATCCCTATGATGAGTGCGTTAATGGAACAGATGGGATTTCAACTTGGTTGGAAGAGAGGAGAACCTGAAATTGTTGCACAACACATTGATGGTATGATGGGTTCTTTTTACGTTAAAGATGCTGTTAGCGGTGAAGATAGCAGAGGGAGAAAAATAATAGTAGCTCAGGATTTCATTAATAAATACGGGGTTAAGTCTGTATTTGGAATTGGAGGAGGACGTATTAAGGGAGGGAAAATAATAACTGTTATTTGCTTTATAAATGAAACAATTGAAAGAAAGCAAGCGATATTATTTCAACCTTTAGCCGTTACCTTCAGAATATTAACGGATAATTTAATCAATAACAAAAAGTATTTTTAATTTGCTTCTGGTATTAGAATAATAAAATTACTACCTCTTGTATAATCGCCATTCACTTTATTTTCAACCCATATTTTACCATTATAAATATCTATTATCATTTTCACAAGAGATAATCCTAATCCTAAGCCTCCTTCTTTTTTAGTTTTCTTAAACACTCTATTGAAGATCACTTCCTTTCTTGCATCGTCTATTCCAATACCGTTATCTATGAATTCAAATTTTAGATAACTCTTATGTTTTTGTTGTTTTTTAGAAATTCTTATTAAGACTTCGACTTTTTTATTTTCATTATGTCTTATTGCATTAAATAGAATATTTTCAAACACATCTAATAATAACTCATTAGCGTATACTATATTGCTTTTATTTTGATTCTCCACTTGAATAGATAAATCTTGAACTTGAAAACTTTGATAAACAGAGTTAAAAGATTCTTCCAAATATTTAGACGCATCTAATTTATTTAATGTAATTTCAGACTCTTTAATATTAGACAATTTTTGAATGTTAGCAATTAATTTAACACCTCGTACAACTTGCTCTCTAATGATATCAATTAACTCTTGAATATTATGGAGTTCTTCAGGTTTATTTAAATAAAGGGCGCTTAATTCAGACGAGGAATTTATTATTTGAAGGATATTATTCATATCGTGAGCGAATAAATCTTTGTAGAATTCAGTTTGTTCGTATGCTTTTCGATATTTTTCTTCGGATTTTTTTAATTGTTTCTCCGCTTTTTTACGCTCAGAAATATTTACACCAATGCAAAGCATCTTATTTTCTTTTAATTTAGTAGTATAGAGTTTGCTTATAAATTCTAACCAAATATATCTCCCATTTTTATGTCTAATCCTTAACTCTTCTTTATCCATTTGTTTGAATTCTTGAAATCTATCCTTAGAAAGCTCATATTTCTCAACTAAGCGTTTAAAATCTTCAGGATGTATAAAATCCCATACTTTTTTACCAATTAAATCTTTTGGGAGATATTCTAATAATTCATTAAACGCATTTTCTTTAATGTATTCAAATTCGTATTTAGCATTTAATATTAAAATTAAATCTTTAGCACTTTTCGCTATTA
>JBHLLE010000533.1:0-3645 GCA_048885945.1 Candidatus Hermodarchaeota archaeon
GTCACCTCCGCATATTTTGTCGTGTCGGTTTCAACACCTACGTTAGGTACACCCAACCGGCCTAAAAGGGATTTCTCGATGATATACGAAATCATTGGACCCTTGAGATGTTCAGGGACAATATACTGACCGCTTCCGCTGGACTCTAATTTAACGGTGCGATTAGATATCCCAAGTCCATCAGCAAGCACCTCCTGTTTGGGAAATGCCAAAACCCCTTCATTGACATAGGTTTTCAAAGCACTATAGACAAGTTTAGCCCGCTGGCTCAATCCCTTCATGAATAGAATTTCCTGCTCTATTATCCCGTATGGTTCAACTTCGTTCATGCCCCAACTCTCTGAGAATCCAGATACGCATCTAAATCTTTTTCTCGTATAACTTTTTCGACATCTTCATTTATATCCCAGTCATTTGTAGAAAAGACAATTTTATTATCTTCTTCTAAGATTACTACAGATTGTATATCGGGCTCAGATTGTTTTAAATTTTTAACTACTTTATCGTAATCTTCTGGCATTTTATCCATCATTTAATCATTAATTGTTATATAATTAAATTCTTGACCTATTAATATTTATTCTTATAGTTTACTTAAATGATATCTTAACTAAACTACTATCTAAAAATAAGGATTATAAGAATTTATTCTAATTAACTCTGATCTTCTTGATGAATATAGCTCTAGTAATTTATTTATAACTCTATTGTTGTCAAAAAATTTATAAATTCAAGCTTTATTAAGTACATAAACCGTTTTCTGGAGCGTTCTAAAACAATAAGCGCAAATTTGTAATAAATATTATTGGTAATAGAAATGATCAATAGACTGAAATCAATTATAAAGAAATTAGATTTTAAAGAAAGAAAAGTCCAAAATGGGCAAAAATCTGTATCTCTTTCTGAAGAGAAAATTCAATTAATAGCAGAATACGCTCTAAAAAAATATATTGATCAATACGGTACAAAAGAAATTTCTGAAAAAGATAAAGATTACTATTTTAAGGATATACGTTCGGATATTTTAGAACCAAAAAAGAAGATTATAGAACAAAAAGAATTTTCCATAGGTGTAAGAATTGGAGGTATAGTTCTTTTAGGTATTTGTATTTTTTACTGGATTTGGTTTTTTTTTGTTATAAAGCAATACGAAAGTTTAACATATTCAGTCTATATTACCCTAATTTTAATGTCGATCACTCTAATAAATAAATTCGAATCACCACTTCTCAATTCCATAACTTGTATTCCTGCTTACGGATTTATAATGATTACAATTGGTTCTCTTCTTGTAGTGAAGAATATATTTGGATTTATAACAGGACCATTAGTATACGGACTAATTGCTGGATTTCAGATATTTTTAATTTTGCATAAAAGAATAGCCGTAAGCAAACGATACATGATCTGGGGTTTCCTTTTTTATCTTTTATTTATCAGTAGTTTTGAATCATTTTCTCATCTTAATGTAATTATAGGAAGAGAACAAACTATGCCCGAACTTGTGACTATGGTATTATCGTTTTACATATTGATGATCACATTTATTATAATATATGGATGGAAGAAATATTTTGGAATTTTACTACCTTAATTAATTTAAAATATAATAGAAATGCTTTTTATTAATACTAAATTTAGCAATTATAGATTTGATAGAGTATCTAAAAGATATATTGAAAATTTCAGTCATAGCATATTATCAATGTACAATCCAAATCGTTTAATAATTTTAAAATATTTTAGAGTATGTCATAATGAAGCCTGAAAATAAAGAAAAAGTAAAGAAAATTGTAAACCATTTTCCTATACCTAGAAAATGGCCAATAAGTTTCGTTTTTGGTATTGTTGCGATCGTGATCTTTTGGACCTTTGCCTTTATTTCAATGGCTCATTATCCTGGAGTTTACAATCCATTTATGAACTGGATGAGCGATCTTGGAAATGTGGAATTAAATCCAGAGGGAGCAATCTATTTTAATATTGGAATCATGGCTACAGGAGTATCTCTCGTTCCCTTTTTCATAGGTTTATACGAATGGTATATAGGGGGTAAAAGAAATAAGAGACTTACTATGATGACTCAAATAGCAGGCTTTTATTGCTCGTTTGCGATGGTTATGTGCGGGATTTACCCCGAAAATTACTTTTTGATTCATATATTCTGGGCAATGAGCCTATTTATTATGACTATGTTTACTTTTATTTTTCCGTCAATTGCCTTATATAAGTATAAATTTACTCGTAATGTTGCTAAATTTGGATTCTCAGCTGCTGCAATTAATCTAATATTATGGATATTTATAATACCAATTATGGAATGGGCTACGATTCTTTTATCATTTTTTTTTATTGGAGTTATTGTCTACAGTATGAAAATAAGAATTGAACGATTACGATTAGTTCGAAAACAAGGAGTCATATTACCGTCTAAGAAAAAAAGGAAAAAGAAAAAATAATGAAGAATATTTTGGATTTTAATATTCCAATTATTCTATTTAATTTTAAATACCTTATAGGAAAAAAAGAAGAAGAAAAAATAAATAGTTACTAAGATAATTTGTGGTAAAAAAAACCTCATTTTAATTTTTGTACTCAAAATCTTGAACTTTTTTTTAAAAATCTTTCAAAATTTGGTAAAAAAAGTTAAAGTTTAAATAGTCATATTTTTATGAATATGATAGATATTATTCTATTTTTACAAATGGAAATTAATTAATATTTTCAAGGGGTTGAGGTATTAATTACTGAGGAAGTTAAGGTAAAAACAAAGAACGGTAAGGCGTTTGAGCACTTAATCTCTAATCAACATTCTAATCCCTTTCAGGTCAATATCAATGAAATTAATATGATAGCAGAGAAAGTTATCGATAAAATGGATAAGCACATAAAAAATAGTGATAATATTATAGAAACTACAGAGAATTATTTGAAATTACTAGAGCCTAAAAATAAAGTTATAGAGCAAAAAGAATTTTCCACGGGGGTAAGGGTTTTTGGTGGTGTTCTTTTAAGTTTATGTGTAATTTATTGGATTTACTTTTTCTTTATAGTTCAAGACCTTATTCCACTAACTCATACCACATATCTTACATTGATTTTAATAAGTTTGACTTGCATAAATAAGTTCGAGTCAACTCTTCTTAATTCTTTTCTTTCCGTTTCAAGTTTAGGATTTTTACTAATTTCTATTTTCTTGCTTAATTCTGTAAAAGATACTCCTTCTTTAATTGGCGGTCCCATCTTACACTTTGCAATGGCTGGATTTCAACTATTTATTGTATTCCATAAAAAAATTCCAGTAAGTAAGCGTTATATCATCATAGGATTTATGTTTTATATTATATATCTTTCCAATTATGATGATTATAATAGACTAAT
The DNA here is from genome assembly GCA_048885945.1 of Candidatus Hermodarchaeota archaeon. Lineage (GTDB taxonomy): Archaea > Asgardarchaeota > Lokiarchaeia > Sigyniarchaeales > SOKP01 > LW40-45. The sequence goes on from JBHLLE010000533.1 coordinate 3,382, forward strand.
AGAGATTACAAATATGGGAGATATTTATACGGAACTTATGACTTCTATTCAAATATTTTACGTGTTTATTTTATGTGGAATTGCTGTGTACTTTTATAAAAAAAAATATGGTATTTTATTACCTTAATTTTTTTATTCTTTTTCTAATATTTTAGAAGATTTAAATTAGGATAAGCATAAATATTTACTAATAATGTAAAAGCATTTTCAGTTTGAATTGATTTGGATAAAAATAATCATTCGATTAATGAAATAAAAACAACA
>JBHLLE010000534.1:0-3632 GCA_048885945.1 Candidatus Hermodarchaeota archaeon
CTGCATTTGTATAAAAACCAAATTGAGTCTCTTGTCCATTATATGTGATATTTAATCTTTGATAATAAATTTCTTTTAAATTATTATAAATTTTTAAAAAGAGTTTAATGACTCTTCTTTCTAAATTTTTTATTGTCCATCGATCTCCTTCCATTTTTTTTATTTGAATAAATTCTACTCTATTTGTAAAAATACAATTAATATCCTCGATTTCATTTTCAGGTGCTTCTATTATAATTTTTAAAAAATTCTGATTATTAAATTCTTTGAGAAATTTTTTTAGTACACAGCATTTTTGATAAGAAATTCCTCTATTAACATCTGTTCCACTTGCAGTAATCTTTTTTTGGCTACTCATATTATTTATATCTTAAACTTTCATATTCGTTGAAATAAAAGGAATATATTAAATTTATACAGATATGTTGAATATTGATTTTTATCTTATTATTATATTTAACAATACTATGTTATTAAATTTTGTAATTAAAAAAATTTCTTTTAATCTTATGTCTTTTAAAATTTTTTAATAATTTTTATTAATATACCTAAAAGAATAAAAAAAAAGTCTTTATAGAATTCTAAGCTGCTATTTTTTGAGAATTTGAATCTTATTATTGTTTTTTGTAATTTCTTTTGTTATAATTATTATATAAGATATTCTCTTTTTCGGGCTTTCCATTCTGCTTTCTTTCCTGCATTATATCTATTAACTTCGCTATAATAGCCCGTAATTCGAGAGTAAACTTTAGCGTCATGAGATCCACATTTAGGACAAGTAAAACTACCTCCCCGAAACATCTTTTTGCAATGAGGACAATATGTAAAATCAGTAGTGTAGGCAAAATAAGCTGTGTTGGTATTTAGGCAGATGTTTTTAGTTAGTTCCCATAGACCTTGGATATCAGGTTTTTGCTCACCTAACCAAATATGAGTAATTACCCCACCACTTACTATAGGGTGGTAATCTCCTTGCTTTTTTATTCTTTCTGAAAGTGGAATATCCGCGTCGTATCTGAAATGGCCTGAATTTGTGTAATAAGCAGAATTACCTGAGGACTGAGGAATCGCTTTCTTTGGAAAGTGTTTTAAGTCTAATTTAGCTAATCGATTAGCCGTTGATTCACTAGGTTGTTCCCATAATGAATAGCTATATCCATCGCGCTCAGTCATAGAATTACACTTAGCGACCATGTATTCCAATATTTTTTTGCCCAAATCGTAAGCAGCATCGCTTTCGTGAAGTTCTTCTCCAGTTAGACTTGTTACCGCTTCGTTTAGACCGGTAAATCCAACGGATAAATTTTGGTCTTCCAATTTAAAAATAGGCTTTCCGTTAATTTTGCCGCTACACAAGGGCAGGTGTCCTGATTTTAATCGTTTTTCCATTAAATTCCATTTTTTTATTAGGATTCTTCCACATAGTTCCATCATTTCGTCTAAGATTGCGAAGTAATCGTCTTCGTTTCGAGACATATACGCGTATCTTGGTAGATTCAAGCTAACGCTTTGAAGAGAACCAATGGTGACGTAATTTTCCCACACATTTGCGTTTTTCCGTTTTTCAGGATCTAAAATGCATCTACTAATAATCTCGTTCCCACTAAGAAACTTTCTACAACACTGACTATGGATTTCGTCGGGCATCCAGTCAGGGCACATGTTTAGAAAGTAAGGAGTTCCCATAGTTGCTACTTCTTCCATCAGTTTTAAATAAGACGGTTCAAATTCTTTTAACCATTCTTTTTTTATCTTGATTTCGTGCTTTGGAAAAGCAAAAAGCTTTCCATTGTGATCTCCTTTAATGTAAACATCAGTTAACGCGTCGAATAGTTTTAAACATTCGTCTTTATAATCTCCGTACGTTCCTCCATATTTTCCGTAGGGTCCAACTGCTGGAATGTCAAGTAAACCGTCAGGGACGGTAGGAGTACACGATATGGAAGTAAAGGGCACTTGACCGCCTCTTGCTGCAAAGATTTGATTAGTTTCAAAAATAAGACACTGCATAGACTGTTCTATCTCTCTCTTATTAACGCCTTTTGCGTAGGGTGCTAAAAAGGTGGTGATGTAATCGTACCCTTGCCCTCCCGAAAATTCCCCTTGAATAATCCCCAACCATTTTGCTAGATGGGTCACGGCCACTCTTAAACTTCCCGCCGGAGATGACTTGCTACAGTGCGGCCAACTCTCAACTGGAGGTAATCCATGCTCTAGAATCATGCGGGGATCCCACTCTTGACAAAAAGGACGAAGATCGAAATAGCGGAGCATGTGAATGTGGATATCTCCGTATAAATGAGCTCTAGATTCTTCTGAATCCAAAAGTCTTAACAAAGCGTACTCTTCAGAGATTCGATTTGCGGCCCAATGGTGTATACTTTCGGGATTCATGTCTTGATTCGCGTTTTCATTTACTCCTTGCGTTAAAATTGCTTCGTAATCCATTAAGGGCATACCTATTCGAGTATAAAATTTTCTAGCCTCTTCAAAATGTTGTTCAGAGAGAACAGAACAAACTATTTCTCTTATGTGGGGTCCAGAAAGAAACTGAATGCCTGACGAGATGATTCTCCTGACCACAATTTCGGTTAACCTATTAGCAGCTTCTTTGTTTAATCCAGTTTCGTGGATTATACTTTTTTCTATTTTAAAAGGATCAAACTCGGCCATATCTCCTTCTGTTCTAAATACTCGTGGTAATAAATTGTTTAAATATTTACTTTTTCCTATCTTTTTATTTGTCTCTTCCACTAAAACCATTATCAATTATCACTTCTTTTTAAATTAACGATTATTATTAAATTAATAAATCTTAGAATTTTGTCGGTAATATCAACTGAATTAGCCGATTAAAAATTTTAAAATTTTGGTTGACTAGATAATATTTTTCTTCGATTAATATAAAAATTTATTCATATCATTCGTTTAAAAACTTACTATTAATGTTATAATTAATTTTCGTTAAGCTTCCAATCTAAATTACCCAATTGTTTTTAGTTATTCAGTATGTAGTCTTAATAGATTTTCTAATTTCTTTATAAAAAAAATAATGTCGCGTCTCTTCGTAAAAATTAAATCGTTTTTAATGTAAAAATTATATAAGAATTTAAATCGTACATATTAAAATAAAAAATAAGTAAAAAAATGCGTAAATAGTGCTTAAAATATGATAAAAGGACCTATAAATAAAGAAGACGTTCAAAGAGTAAAACAACTTGAAGGAATATTTAGAAGAACTTTGGCGTATAATAAGGATGTTATGCTATGCTTTTTTAACCTCGAAAAAAATGCTGAAATACCCTTACACAATCATGAATCAAGCCAAATTGGTTATGTATTGAAGGGAAAAATAAAATTTATAATGGAAGAGAGAGAATTTATAGCAAATGCTGGAGATAGCTATGTGTTTGATTCGTGGGAGAAACATGGAGCCACGATTTTAGAAGATTCAGAAGTGATAGAAATTTTTAATCCAACAAGAGAAGATTATAAGCAATAACTTAGTTTTAAAATAAAGAAATCAAGTAAAATACGCTGCACATCTTTACCACTGATATACAGCTACCGAAAAAATTGCAAACACGCACACTAAAAATTGAGCAACTAACCAATCAACAAAAATCTCTTTT
>JBHLLE010000535.1:0-3632 GCA_048885945.1 Candidatus Hermodarchaeota archaeon
GATTTAGAAATAATTAATAAAAGTCTTTTACACCAAATAAATGAAAGAGAATATGCAGAAAATCAATTAAAAGAATTTATTTCTACAATCTCTCATGAATTGCGTACACCCATAAGTGTATTAATCATGTCAATTGAATACATTAATAAATATAAGCATAAACTTACTCCTGAAGTAGAAGAAACCCTTATAAACGGATTAACCCGAAATATATCCATTTTAAACGAGTTAATTGAAGATATTTTAACTCTTTCTAGATTTGAAGAGAATGAAATTAAATTGAATCTAGAAACATGTCATCCTCGGAAAATAATTAATGATGTTTTTTTATTAATGGAACCAAGATTAAAAGCAAATGAAATAGAACTTATTGTAGAAATAGATGACGATATCGTTCTAGTTGGGGATAAGCAAAGAATGAATCAAATTTTTCGTATCTTTATTGATAACAGTATAAAATACTCGTCTAAAAATTCTACAATTAAAATTAAAGCTGAAAATAACTATAATGGAAAACACAATCCTAATGGCGATAAGGGTATTTTATTCCAAATAATAGATTATGGTCGAGGAATTCCAAAGGAAGATATTCCTAAATTATTTCAGAGGTTTTTTAGATCTATAGATGTCAAAGATATACCTGGAACTGGTTTAGGCTTATCTATAGCAAGAGAATTAATTAAACTTCATGATGGTGAAGTATTTGTAGAAAGTGAAATAGGAAAGGGTACAATTTTTTCAATTTTTATACCAAAAAAAGATAATTATAAATTAATAAAAAATTAAATACTTCTTTATTGTTATAATTAATAGAGATTTAGAATAAAACTCAATATTGAAAATTGAAATCACTAATTTTTGTTGTTGAAGATAATCAGGATATTTTATTTAACATTAAATTGATTTTAGAAGCCAATAATTTTGAAGTTATCACGGCAGAAAATGGTAAGGAGGCTCTTGAACTACTTTCAAGTTTACAAAGAACTCCCGAAATTATAATAAGCGATATTATGATGCCTGAAATGGACGGATACGACTTTTTCAAAGCAGTATCGGATAATTTTCGCTGGAATTGGATCCCCTTCATTTTTCTCACCGCTCGAGCTTCACCTGAAGATGTAAGATTCGCTAAAATGCTTGGCGTTGATGATTATCTAACAAAACCATTTAATGAAGAGGACTTATTAGCTATTATTCATGGAAAACTTGTGCGGAATAAGAAAATAAGATCTGTTAATGAGAAAGTAAATGATTTATTTAAATCCTTAGACACAGAAATAAAATCTAAATACACTGAAAATATAAAAACTGACATCATTTTAATAGTGGTAGCTTGGGATGACCGGATTGGTCCTGAATTAAAATATTTCTATCCTAAAGAATATAAATTATCAATTCCACTTGAAAATTTGGGGCAACAACTTTTTCAATCTACAATTTCCATATACGGACACGATAATATTACTAAATCTGAAAGTCTATTATTAAATATTGAAAATATTAAGCAAAATGGATTCATTTTTTTTGATAGAATGCCTGATAAGACGACTAGAACGGGAGAAAGACAGTACATGATAGGAGTTATTGCCCCTATTATTAATTATTTTGAGACTTTGAGAATAATAGACATTTTCAAATCTCTATCAAAAGACATTAAAAAAAAGGACTCTTTAGATATGAAATTATATTGGGAGAAAATTTCGAATATATTATTAACCTCTCCATTAGGAACATTAGATTTAGAATCCTAAGAACCAATAGCAGACATATCTTAAGAAGAAAATAATTAATTATTAATATATGATCTAAACTAATTCAATACTAAACATATCTATATTTTAATTATATTGATAGTTAAAAATGAGTGTAAATCTAAATGAACTCTGATATTTTAAAATGGCCTATAAGTATTATTGCAGGAATTTTAGTTATTGTATTATATTGTATTTTTACTTTTACATCTATTGCGTTATACCCCCCTCCTTATAGTGCTATTGATAATTGGTTAAGCGATTTAGGAAATTCGAGTTTTAATCCAAATGGAGCAATATTTTACAATCTTGGATGTATATTGACAGGTATTATGTTATTTCCATTTTATCTTGGTCTTTATAAGTGGTATTTAGAAAAATCTTGGCATAAAGTACTAATGATTGTTACCCAAATAGTGGGGTGCTGTTCTGGTTTTGCGTTAATCATGATAGGAGTTTTTTCCGAAGATTTTATGACCGAACATATCTTTTGGTCAGAAATTTTTTTTAAATTGAATCTTGGAGTATTAGTTTTAGCATCTATTACATTGATGTTCCATCCAAAAGCGTATAAAATCGTTGTGATTTATGGGATTGCTGTAGCAATTATAAATTTAATTTTCGTATATTTCATTGGCACCCCTCTAGTCGAATGGATTACTGTCTTTACTGCTCTTGGATATGCTGGTTTGATAGTATATAATACCTATAATGAAATGGTACTTGACTAAACGATATTTCTCAATATTTTTAATTTTATTATAATATTGAGAATAAAATCCAATTTTTTTTTAATATTATAGAATAAATAATACTAATGAAATAACTTAATATGAAATCAATAAAAACAATAAATAATAGTAACCTAACTACAAATTGAAAAAATCCTAAGAAATTATTAAGAACTATTAAAAATAAAAAAAAGAGATAAATTGAGAAAAGAATGAGTCATAACATTAGATTTTCTAAAAAGCCAAAATTCATCAAGAGTATTAAATCATTAAGAAATGAATTAGATGGTGGAAAAAAAACGCAAGAATCGTCATTATATAATTCAAGAGAAGAGTTTATACAAAATATTTTAGAGTTCATTATGAAAAAAAAAGATATAAATATACTTTAATTATAAAATACTTCATAATAGGAGAATAGAACATGCCCATTGGACTTATCTTTATGCAATATAATGATTTAAGTGGAATTGAAATATTAGCTAATTATCCAAAAGATGTAATGATAACAGAAAAAGATTTAATGCAAATTTTTAACACTCATGATTTTTCCGGCGAAAAAGGTGTTATTAGTATCATGGTTGGAGTCTTACATGTAATATCTTATTACACTGGACCAGCTTCACACTACGATCTTATTTTATTATTAGAAGTTGACGATGATCCTGATATTTATGAAGAAGCGGTTATCTACATTTCTCAAATAATACTCCAAAATCTTAATGAAAAAAAGTATTTAAATCTAATACCAAATTTATTTCAAATGATCTGTTCTTTTCCAACTTTTACTCCAGAACAACGGCTTGCCTTTATTTATCAAGATCATATTAAATTATCAATATTAAATCGTTTAAGGTCCGAAGGTATCATTGTTCAAACTCAATTAATTAATTGGCTCAAGGAAAAATATCCCGATAAGTACATTGACTTCGAATCAATCTTATTTGAATTAGTGAGTAAAGATATTATTAGTATACAATCTATTAAAACTGAAAAAGCAATTTTAATATTTTTCTTAAAAGATATCATCATACTTCGCGTACCTCCTTTTTATCTTATGGAAAATCCAAGTGGTTATGGGCTACCTAACGAGTTTATTGAAAATTATAGAGTAACTATTTCAAACTATTTTGAAAATTATAAACCTTTT
>JBHLLE010000536.1:0-3628 GCA_048885945.1 Candidatus Hermodarchaeota archaeon
TTTACCTAGTTTTCCATAGTCTACTTCTTTTTTCTGTGCGATATTCAAACCAATAATGCAAAAAACGATAACATGACTATGACTTATAGGAACGCTATATATTACGGTGCAAAACATTAATATTAAAGCAGAGCTAAGCTGAATAATGAAACCATCTGAAGGACGTGCATCGGTTAATTGACTGGCTAGATTACGAATCACATAGCGACCAGCTATGTAAAGACCTAAAAATGCTAAAATAGCGCATATTACTACAAAGAAATAATAGCCTTCGAGGGTTAATTCTCCATTACTGTAAAGAGCATATAATATGCCTAGTGCTTCAGCAGAATTTGCCCCAACCCATATTTCTGCAAATATTATAGCAGCTAAAAGCGCCCATGAAAAATTCTTTTCTGATTTTTCAATTTCATTTAGACCCTTCTTTTTTGATAAATATAGCTTCTCAATTAACTTATATAAAACGTAAGTTACTATTAAACCAAATAAAGGACTTAAAAACCAAGAAAGTACAACTCCTCCTAATTTTTCGTAATTAAAAGCAGTTTCTGGTTTAACACCTCCTTGAAAAATAGAATAAACAATAACGACCCCAAAAATGCTCCCAACTAAACTATGAGTACTAGAAAGAGGGATACCTGCGAAAGAGCCTATTATCAACCATATTATTGCACTTATTAACACAGCTAGAAGCATATATACAGTATATTTTATTCCAGGTCCTAAAATTTTTTCTCCAACTAAACTTGCAACCCCTTGAGATAAAAAAATCGTACCAAAGGCAATTGCCGCTCCTGATATTATTAAAACCATCCTTAATTTCATAGTACCTGCTGCCGCCAAGGGTGCTGCTGTCTCATCATTCGCCCCAATTGAAAAGGCTAACCCAATAGCAAGAGTTATTAATACAATTACAATTACTGCTGCTATTTCGTATTCCATGATTATTCCTCATAAGATTATTTAAAATAGTAGTATTTTGTTGCTAAGAATTGAATATATTCAGAAAAATTTTTGATATGATCAGCTAACATCATGATACCTTCAATCATTTCTTTAAGATAAATAAATTCTTTTGGAATATAATCCATATCATAGCTCCAGAGCTGTTTTAATAGATCCCATTCTTCTTTGCGCATTTTTCTTCTTTCTTCTTTAATATTTTCACAAACATCGTGTGCATGTGTTAAATCTGAACCAATCATTTTAACTGCATCAGCTAAATTCATTGATATATCCTTAAGGTAATTTAAAATTAATCCAATTCTAAGTTTAAATTTTTCATCAGGAAACACAACTTTATAGACAAGTAATTTATTTGCTAGAAATTCTCCAATACCCTTAATATCGTTGATTTTTGAGAATAATTTAAGTCTATCAGCCTTAGAAAACATTAATTTAGATTTAAAAATTTTTGCTTCAAATGCTTTCTTTATTTGGATTTCAGTTTTAGTCTGTATAACATAATTTACATTACTTTCAAAATTATCAAAATCTTCATTTATAAGATAGTCTATTCCTTCGATTAATTTAATATTTTGTTCATTAATCGAATCCATAAACATATGAGTTAAATCGTCAATACTTAATTTTTTAAGTTCTTTTTCTGTTAAATCACTAAATTCAATCATAGATTTCATCCCTTAATATAAAATTATTTCTATCTTAATTTATATATATTTCAATAAACAACACTTTATTCTTGATATTTATACTAATTAATATAGTAGTTTAAAAGATGTCTATATATTCTATATAAAAATATATAGTTTAAAGAATATGTTATTACAACATTATTAATCTCAATGATTAACTGCTTTTATTATATAATAATTATAATGGTTTTAACAACAGAAGAATCCGCTTCCATGGTTATTTCTATAAAATTCAAACTTACTTCATAAAAAATTAAAAAATTTTCAGGCTTGAAATCATTATAAATAATAATTATTATTATTTTTCAAATGGCTTATCTTCAAAAGTTTTATTTCTTTAGATGCTACCATTGTGGAGAGTGGTACTATACAAATAGAGGTATAAAAACTAAAAAGTGTATAGGATGTCATCGTTCCTTCCAATTTCACAAATCTACTAAATTTTCTAAAAATTGTTCGACAGAAGGGGCAATATTGATTCTTAAGGAATTAAAAAAAAGGAGAGAGGGGGAAGACCTAACAAAATTTATGGATGTCTACAGTCACTTAATTAAAAAGAATAATTGAATAGAATTTAATGCAAAAAAATATAAATCTTAATTTCATAATTAATTCTTAATGTCAATTCATTGGTCGAAATCAAAGTTAGATGAAGCTAAAAAAGAAATTTCTACACTTGAATTAAGCATCGAAAAAACGGAAAATACTAAATTTTACGCTGAATTATTGTCACAATACATACCTTTGAGTAAAGACCTAATTGCTGGATTCATTTTATTGTCTATAAATGAGTGGAACAAAAATCACCCTGGTTTGGATTTTCCTATTGAAGCTAGAGGATCTAATGCTGTTAAAGTAGCTGCAGAAATGAATGAAATTCTAAAAAGGCGTTTAAAAGCTATGATTCGGGACGAATCACAACATCACCTTGTTGATGATGCTATAATTAGAACTCTGAAAAAATTTTCTGAACTAGGAGCTAGAGGAGTTCCTAAATAATATATTAGTTGCCAAACAGTTATAATATTCTTAAAAAACCTTAAATCAAGATTAGAAAATGCACAGAAATTAATTAAACACCAAAATAATTACCCAATTACATTAAATAGATAGTATTACGGAAATAGTTAAATTCAAAATACAAATGCTCTAGCTTTTAGAATTGGAAATTTTACAGTATATTTTAACTATAACACACCTATAGCTTTTTATCATTCCTAAACTATATCCTTTTTTAGTGAAAATGAAGATTTTCTAATTTAAATTATCCTCCTAAATTTGAACAATCTGTAAAGAAGATAAAACGGGTTAAGACTCCTTGTAAAGAATGTAGAAAAAAAAAGTTATAGTTTATATTATAAAAATCATTGTTAAAACTTTTAAATAGATCAAACTTTTTTTCTTTAGATAAAATCAATAAAGACAAGTGTAAAAATGGAAGTAATTGATAAGTTAAAAATATTTGACGATAATTTAATAAAAGAATTAGATAAGCTAGCAACTAATAAGATCGAATACTGGGATATAAAATCTGGTGTAGGTATAGGAACTAGTTTAGATTTTACGGACCAAAAAAGTAAGGAAATATCCTCCTACGAACTAATAGAATGTGGGATACGAACGTTTGTAAATGGGGGTTGGGGTTTTAATGTGATAAAAGATTTATCTAAAAATTCTATTAAAAATGGATTTATCAACGCAATTAAGTTAGCAAAATTATCCGAATCGATGTGTAAAAATAAATTTAAGATTAAAGAACGAGATCCGTTAATTAAAAACTTTAAAATTGACGCTAAAAAAAAAATTGACGACGTATCTATAGAAGATAAAATAGAGCAAGTTAAAGTTCAAGAAAAAACGGCGTCTAATTATTCTTCTGAGATAAAAAACACTCATACAATATATATGGATGGTCATGGTTATAATCTCTTTATAAATTCTGTTGGCAGTTATATTTATCAAGATTTATCTTT
>JBHLLE010000537.1:0-3625 GCA_048885945.1 Candidatus Hermodarchaeota archaeon
AAGGCCTCAAAAATTTTTAAAGAATTCAATATTAGCAACAAAAATTTTCATTTTTACCTTAAACAATATTATCCTAGTCATGTTGGGTTAGGTTCAAAAACCCAATTATCCCTGGCAATTGCTACTGCAATTACTAAATTAAAAAATCTTAATGTCCCAATCTCTGAATTAACTAAACTAGCTGGAAGAGGAGGAACTTCTGGAATTGGATGGAGAGGTTTTAATTCTGGAGGTTTTATTCTCGATGGGGGACACGATTTTGGTAAAGGAAAAGAAAAAGAAACCTTTTTACCTTCCTCTGCTTCACAATTTGCAGATCCCGCTATGACAATGCTTAAATATTCGATACCTGAACACTGGAGATTTGTCCTTGCAATTCCAAACGTTAAAAAAGGAGCGTATGGAGATGAGGAAATTAGTATTTTCCAAAATTATGCTCCTATACCTAAAGAGGAAGTCAATGAAGTCTCACACCAAATTTTAATGAAAGTGATACCTGGAATTTTAAAGAAAGATTTAGAATGCTTTGGAGAAGGATTAAAGAGAATTCAAAGTATAGGATTCAAAAAGGTAGAAATAAATCTTCAACATAGAGTAGTTAAGGATTTATTAAGATTTTTGGAAAGTCAAGATATCAAAGCTTATGGAATGTCTTCATTTGGTCCAAGCGTTATTGGAATTACAGAAACCGACGAAGAAGCAAAGAAATTGTTTAAAATGGTACATGACCGTATAAAAAAAGTCGGTGGACATATTTATATCTGTAAACCTAATAACTCGGGAGCTAAAATTGAATATATAGAATGATTTTTAATGAAAAATTCAAAAGATAAAATCTACTTTTCGCCAGATTTGAGCGATAGAGAGAGAGCTTGTTTTGAAACGGGAATTAAGCTTGGTGCTCTCTACCATATTTTATGCGGAATTCCCATCTCTACTAATGAAAATGTTATTAAATCAATTGAACAAGGAATAGAAGCTGCGCTTTCTTGTCAACCCTATGTAAAATCTATAAATATTACTCTCGATAGAAATAAAATCGTAGGAGATAAATCGACACAATTTGATTACGATGAAATTACAGGAAAAATTATCCGAGCGGAAATTGTTCTTGAATATGAAACAATTGAGATTTCTGCAAAAATAGATTGGGTTGAAACTCTACAATATCCCCTAATGTATATTGAAAAAATTCAGGAAAGTGAATGATTTTTATAAATTTTTTTATATTTTATAGTAAAACGCCTAAAAAATCAATTAATGACATAAAGTGTTAATTTCCGTAAAAAATTAATCCAAAAGATTCTCTAAATAATCACTTACAAGGACAATAGCTTTAAGAGCAGCCTTATTCTTTCCAAACCTTTCAATATTTGCTTTATTATCTGAAATTTTCTCTTGTATTTTCTGAAATAATTTTTCGTCATTATTACGTTTAGCAATCTTTAATCTAGTGGCCAATATTATTGATTCTAACGCTAAATTCTCTGCTCTATTAAAAAATTTAAAAGAATCTCGAAATTTCTGATGATAGATTATTTTTAATTTGAATATAGGTACAATTACTTCTCCAAATCCATTCTGTTTTGTTTTTTCAAATTCTTGGGAAACTTCACATATCAAAATACCCCAGGCAGTCTTTATATAAGGTACATCCATTGCGCGATTCTCTAAATACTTGAAATCATAATATTCTAAAGGGAATTCAGTCAATCCGATAGATGAGCCTTCTTCTTTTAAGGCTGCAAGAGCATAAAGATAGATGTTGTCAACAAAATTTATGGTAATTAATTTACTTTTCTTCAAATTATTATATGTAGAGGTGGAAGAGAAAGGAGAAATCTGGATTTGGCCATCTTCTAATAATCTAATACCCATACAAGAAGCGTTGGACTTGATTTCTTTTCCATCTTCAGTTATATAATAAGTTGTGGCTATTATTTCGTATAAATATCCAATTTTTAGCCCAAAACTCTTATAATTAAAATTCATTCATTCTCTATTTTTTATCAATCCATTTTTGATTAAACATTTAATTATATCTTTATAAAGCTTTTAAACTTAACAACTAAGACCAAAATATTTTATATGTGATTTTTTATGTAATTACTTAATCCAAAGTTTTTCGTTAAAAATAAAGTCACGAAAATTAAATCAAGGTGAGATACTAATTACGGTTAATCTACAAAGTAGACTAATAAATGACTATAAATTATTTATAATTCCAAGCTGGGGGGATTTATTGGGCTATCCTACGCTAGGTAAGTACGTAAATCACTATGTATCAAAAATAGAATCAGACTTAGTGATTTTTTTAGCAGGAACAGAATCTTCGATTATGATTGAAAAATCGACAGAATTAGGAACTGAAGTAAGGAACCTTCATTATCTATTTGGTCTAGGATTTTATTACTCAAAATTTGAGCTTCAATCCGGAAGATATATTACTGATCATAGGCAATTAACTGGCTTAGTTTTAAGCGATTTTGTATACGACCATCTAGCAACTTCAAAAAATATCACTCTACAAAATGATCCAGATGTTATTATAGCTGATAAGGTTATAAAAGTTCCGATTGACCTATCAAACAAATCAGACACTCAAAAATCGTTCATTAAAGGAGCTCTCATGCGTAATGTATTTATTCCTTATAAAGATATCTTTTTAGAATATATGGAGATAATAAAAAGACCTGATTCATACAATCTTGAGAATGGACAAATACTTCTAAGTACCTATTGGGAGGAATATAATAAAATTCTAATTTCAACTGAAATGAAAGGGAATCTTAAGTTAGATTTTATGAATTCTATAGCAGGAATAAATGACATTGAAATTGGAGCCGATAGACATTTAAATCAAATATTTACATCTTCAGAACAAAAAGAAATTAATAATAATATCATGCATCTAAAAGATGTTTATTCCACAATAAAGTACGATCCAATGTATTTGTTTTCGATTATAGATAATGTTTCTAATACGTTAATTCCTCGAATAAAATTTCGCTCAGAGCAAAAAGATTCATTAAATTCTGAGAAAAGAAAAAAAGAATCTGTATTAATTTCAGCTGAAGATCGAATAAATTCTATTGTCAAATGGCCCGTAGAATTTAAAAGAAATACTAAAGATAATTTAGAAATATCAGCTGTATACAAAGAAATCAAAGAGCATCCTCCTATTATTAGGGATAAAGATAGTTCTAAGAGTCAAATTGAAGATTTAACTGAAGAATTAGAAAAAAAAGTGAGTAAAAAAGATTCTTTTGAATTGAGAACACTTAAAAGACTAGTTATTGAACCTAAATCTTTGCCAAAAGCACCTAAAGACGATATCACTGCAATTCTTACATACCTAAGAGATGTTATAGACCAAGATTACGATATGCAGTCTATTGGAGAAGCGTTTGATAAAGCCAGAGATAATCTAAGAAAGTTAATTTTACAATCAAAATTTATGTGGGAAATGAGCAAGTATGCAAATATCTATCAACGAGAAGAGCCGAACCTTGGATTAAATCAAAAAGAAAAGAGAGAATTACTAGAAAAAGTCGATAGCTGGATAAGTAAAGCAGCCAAAAAAGAAAATGGATTTATTAAGAAAACATATTAGAATATAGTTTAA
>JBHLLE010000538.1:0-3610 GCA_048885945.1 Candidatus Hermodarchaeota archaeon
TTCATCTCTGAATGTATTTTTAGCAAATTCTTTCCTTCCGATCATTAAATAAATTCCTTTTGTAAGTTCATTCTCGTCAGATATCTCAATCTCTCCACTGGTTGAAATTCCATTAGCTAATTTTATTGGCTTAGTTGTCTCTATAATCTTGAGATTGTGCTGGTTTGCTAAATTTTCAATCAAAGTTTTTTTTAAGACTGGCAATTTAAAATTAAAGCTAAAAGCGTTTTCTTTTTGTAATTCACGAAAATTCTCAGTTAATTCTTCTGGGGTATAAAGAGGATGACCTGACTTCGGGACTAAGATAATATTTTGATTGTATGAATTTGGAGTCAATATTATTTCACATCCTTCCTTTAATTTTGGAAGTACATTTAGCATCCCCCCATAGTGATCGGTATGACCATGGCTTAAAATTAATGACTCATAATTAGTAAAATCAATTCCCATTGACTTGGCATTTTCTATAACTGAATTTTTTGGTCCTCCTGTATCTAATAAAAACATCTTTTTATCTTCTCCTTCAGTTATTTCAATACTCATTGCAAGACCATGCTCAGCTAATAATTTACTACCATTTGTTTGAGGTTGGATGACTTTACCTTGAAATTTTTCTTCAGTTAATAACGTTGAAATAACTGTGTTAGTTGTCATTATTCGTATTGTTAAATTTCCACTCTCAATACCATCTGATATGTCTATACTCATTTTAATTTCTATCCATTTTTTTTTGAATAATTATTAATTAAATTAAGTGAAGAATCTTTTTATAAAAAAATTTTAGATAAACTAATCTTATCAACTTAAATAGATCTATTTTTTTAAGCCAACTAAAATTCAAAAAAAAAAAAGATTAACAAAAAAACTTAGATTTTATTGATGGTTTGGTGATGTTCAGTTAACCTGCTTTGCCAAGCAGGATCTTTATGCTGTTTACGTCTAATTAAATATTTCCGAGTTTCTTCAGCAGGCACAATAAAAACCGATCCTAGAAAAATTGCTAACCAATGATACCATTTATCCATTGGTACGGTATGAAATGCAATTCCCAGTGGAGTAAATAATATAAGTAAATGTAGAGTAAAGGATATTCCCGTAGCCCAGAATAAGTGCTTATTAGGAAACTCCCAAATGGGTCTATGTTCGGAAGTGCAACAGTATACGAAGAACAACTCGAAAAATACAACGTTTGTAAATACA
Organism: Candidatus Hermodarchaeota archaeon; assembly: GCA_048885945.1. Lineage (GTDB taxonomy): Archaea > Asgardarchaeota > Lokiarchaeia > Sigyniarchaeales > SOKP01 > LW40-45. The sequence goes on from JBHLLE010000538.1 coordinate 1,201, forward strand.
ATAGATTGGGCTACTCCAATTTGATACTGGGTTGCTGTGTATTTGATTCCCCATATCGTGGTACCATTAACAAATCGAGGATCGTACCATGGAGAGCTTGGATCGCTCCAAGTAGGTATTAAGACGGCCCAACATATTACGTATAAAGCCACATCTGTAATTGCCGCAAAAATTGCCGCAAAAAATATCGCACCTCTGATATCTGCTATCATATTAAAACCCTTCCGCGGCTTAAACTTCATGACATCTGGATCTGTTGGAGTAAGTCCTAATACCATAGCGGGGATACCATCTGTAGCTATATTCAACCATAAAATTTGAATTGCTTCAAGAGGTTGGGCTAAGTAAATGTTGACGAATAATTTCATTAGAATCCATGCGGTAAGAATCATGAATATCTCGTCGAAATTGCAACTTAACATATATCTGAAAAAGCTTTTGGTAGTTTGAAAAATACCTCGCCCTTCTTCTATTGCGTTTACGATTGTCGCATAATTATCATCAATGAGGATCATGTCTGCGGCTTCTTGAGTGACTTCTGTTCCTTTTAATCCCATAGCTACTCCAACATTAGCCCCTTTTACCGCGGGGGCGTCATTTACTCCATCACCAGTCATAGAAACTATGTCTTGCTCTGCTTTTAGAGTTTTTAGAATTCTTAATTTATGCTCAGAAGTTACTCTGGCAAAAACATCTACATATTTTACTTTTTCTGCTAAGTCTCGATCGGACATGGTATCTAATTCTGCTCCTGTTATTGCCTCCTCATTGTCTGTCAATCCTATTTGTTTAGCAATAGCTATTGCAGTAATTTTATGGTCTCCTGTAATCATGATTGTTCTTATACCAGCTATTCTAGCTTCTTCAATTGAATCTTTTACCTCATCCCTTGCAGGATCGATAATACCCGCTAAACCAAGATAAATAAACTCATTTTCAATATCTTCTTCGTTATAGTCTTCGTTTAAAGGTTTATATGCGATTCCTAATACTCTCAATGCGTCTTTTGCAAAAACCTCGTTCTGTTCAACGATCCTATTTTCTACTTCCTTTATAGGTACATGTTCTCCATTCCGTAAACCTTTTGATGCTTTTTTTAATAGTACATCGGGAGCTCCTTTGATAAGAGAATATAATTTACCATCAATTCTTACAACAACTGACATCATTTTTCGGTCGGAATTGAACGGGATTTCATCGATTTTCTCAGCTTTAGTTTGGAGATTCATTTTCATTGCTAAAACCTTCAGCGAAATTTCAGTAGGATCTCCTACTACGTCTGTATCTCCCTGGTCATTTTTTACATTTACGCTAGAATTATTACAAAACATGCAAACGTTCATAAACATTTTAAAATATGAACTTGACTGGTCTAACTCATTTTCACCATTAACTAATTTTCCTTTAATATTGTATCCAACGCCATCAACAACGGAATTCTTATTATCCATAAAAGTTCGAACGACAGTCATTTCGTTTTTTGTTAGAGTTCCTGTTTTATCAGAACATATCACATTAACTCTGCCTAAGGTTTCGACAGCAGTCAGAGTTTTAACCAGTGCGTTTTTATCTGCCATTTTTCTCATACCTATACTCATGACTACGGTAATTACGACAATTAAACCTTCTGGCACAGCTGAAACGGCTAAACTTATAGCAATAGTTAACGCGTTAATAATGTCTTCGATTTCTTCACGTCCAAAATTTAATCCTTCTGTAGCAATAATAATAACTAATTCGATTAAAAAGACGGCAAAGCAAATGATCATTATCAACTTTCCTAAAGCTCGCCCGAAGCGATCTACTTCAATTTGGAATGGGCTTGGTTCGGGTTCTTCTTCTTGAATTTTTTCAGCTATTTTCCCAATTTCAGTGCTCATCCCAGTAGCTATTACTAATGCTTCTCCGTTTCCTCTCGTTATAATTGTATTGCTATAGATTGAATTTTTTCTATCTGCAATCATAGTTTTTTCCTCTGCTAGTTCTAATGATTTATGCACTGGTTTTGATTCTCCAGTAAGAATTGCCTCATCAGCATACAAGGAAAAGGCTTTTATGAGTCTGGCATCAGCAGGAATCTTCTCTCCTTCATCTAGTTGGATAACATCTCCAGGAACAACTTCTTTAACATCAATTTGTCTGATAATTCCATCTCTTTTAACCTTAGCATTGTGAGGTGCTAACTTTTTTAAGCTTTCTAACGCTTTTTCGGCTTTAAACTCTTGATAAAATCCTAATATCGCGTTCACAACTAAAATAATAAATATAACAAGAGCATCAAGAAATTCAGATGGTTCTCCTCCACTAGAAAGCTCGTAAAATCCCACAATTATCGAAATTGCTATAGCAAAAAATCCACTCAGGAAAGACCCGGAAATATCTTTCAGCATGCCTAATAGGTAGGTAAAGG
>JBHLLE010000539.1:0-3599 GCA_048885945.1 Candidatus Hermodarchaeota archaeon
GTTTTCTATAAAATTAAAAGAGATCCAACCGTACCACCGTTTCATTGGAAAGGTACAGATTCATGGGGAAATCCCTCAGAATCATGGGTATTCATGGTAGAGTTATTAGGAATTAGTCCAAAAGAATTCTATGGAGAAAAATTTACTAAAGGAGATTTCAAAGGCGAACCACTTTATACTGACGGAAGAAAATATAAACTATGGCTTCCTGAAAAACAGAGAGCAACTTTTCTAAAATTTTGGCGAGAAATATTAGACAAACCAATGAATTCTTTTGACGATTTTGACGACACAATATTTATATTTTCTAAAGGTAAGAAACTCTCCAAAAACAACAAAAAATATACTGTTTTTAAATTTAAAAAAGCAACAAAATAATGGGTGATTTTATGGATTCAAGAATTGAAAAACATCAATCCGATTATAAGGATAAAGTTTGGCGACAATATACTTTGCTTGAATTAGGAACATGGATTCATTTGTTTAATAAAAGAGCAAAACATCGTTCCAATCCCGAAAAAGCAAAAAAAGATCTATATGACGCTAAGAATTATCTATGGATGTTAGAACAAAAGCTAAGAAATACCGCAGCAAAATTAGAAATAGATTACGATTCTCTATAATTCTATTTTTTTATAATGATATATGGTGATATTTCGGAAAAGAAAGACACCCATAAGGCGTTTAAGAAAAGGCTTGGGGATAGATACCAGATTAAGGAGCTTGGTTCTTGGGATTGTTCGCTCGAAAAAATCCCCCTTATCAATAATAACAAAATCTACTGCGTTTTACCTCACGAATTCGATCTTTTATGCGATAAAGGCTTCAATTATGACCAGAATAAGGTTAAGTGTATTGAGTGTCTTTATAAAGATTATGTTCGTTTCGCCGATTTTGAGATTGGCGAGAAAAGAGCTTATTACGAAAGAAAGACAGCGGCAGATTTTGTGGCTTCAAGAAAAAGAAGATTGTATGAGCAACTTATTAAAATGGATACCTTTATTCAAGACGGGAGAAAAGGTTTAATTTTAGAAGGGATAGCTCGTTCCAAATCTGACGGATTCTTTAGTGGTTACGATAGTAAAATTCACGATCTCGATTCTATGTCGCCTCTGGAAATCGGGTATTATATATTGACACAATTCGTGAGAGATGACACGATTACGATCAGTTCGGTTAATATATACATCATCAGACCAGATCAGGCGATAGAATTAGGTGGTGGTGAATCTACCAAAAATTGGACAATCTCGTTTATCAGGGAAATCTTTAGAGGTTTTTTATATTCTATATAAACTTTCTACCTCTTTATCACTTCCTTTTCTCTAAAGACCCTATTGTAAAATGAGAGATATTGAATTTGTTCAAACTTGGGATCTTGACGAAACTATCACTTTCTTAGAACAATGTGATGAAGGTTACGATCAAGATCCCAAATTAAGGGTAATTCCTAAAAGGTATCCAGATATTCCCATAGAACAAAATATCTTAGTTCTTTTTAAAGGTATCGGTAAAGCAAGATCTGAAAAAATCTTAGAAGATTATGGGTCGCTTTCTAAACTAATAACAGCTTTAAGAAAAATGCCCGAATCTGAAGCTAAAAAACACGAAACTTTATACGAATTATGGAAAGTTTTCCATTAATCTCCATATTAATTAAACTCGTTGCAATTCTTTATATTTTTTATTTTATTTTTATTGTAGGGAGTTTGATATATTTAAATTTTAAACAAGAAGACGAAATATATCCAAGTCGTTTATCGTATGTTGGGAAAAAAATAACTTCATTGATAATTGCAATAGGATGTTTAATTTTATAAAAAGGTGATTAAAAATAACAAAAGAAAAACCACATTATCCTTACGAAAGTTGGGGAGAATGGGCTAAAGAAATTGGACCAGAAGATGTTCCACAGGAAGATAATGAAGACGAAGCAGGATGAATAGTTTAGAAAAATTAATAGAAATTAACATAATAATTCACGATTATAAATCTAAAAAATGCCCTTATTGTCATAAAAAAACACAACAATATTTTGAAGGTAAAGAGCGAAAAAACGGTTGTTATAATCACGAAGAGGGCGATTTAGAAATAAATCTATTAGATTATTTAAACGCAATTGAAATGGTAATAAGATGGGGCGAAATTAAACCGCCTCAGAAACATAAAGAAATAAGTGAATTTTTTTAATGGTATATAGCTCGCTTCCTAATAAATTTGAAAAATATTTTTTAATAACGCCTGCCGAATGGCATGGTTATAAAATAGGATATTACCATGTTTCTACTGTAGGATGTTCGCATACAAATCAATTTCCAGACAGTCATTCTGGACCTTGTTTAAGAGCAACCTTTTACGAGTATGTGAATGCTATAATGGATTCGCTTCATAAAAAAGTAGAAGGTAATATGAAGATAAAAAATCCGCTCTATTTTCCAGAATTTCCATTACAGAGATTATTTGCTAAGAAATCTATAAAACTTATCAACGGTTTAACGCTTCGTAATCCAAAAATCATCACAAAAGGATCGATAGATTTACCACAACAAATAGAACTTACTTTTGATAATAAAATAACTGATCCGATCTATGTAGATGTTGGAGATTTAAAAAGTGCAAGCAATTGGACATTTCCTAAATCCGAAGGAGATATAAATCCAACTCATTTCGATCAAACAAATATTTATTCGTATTGGCTTCAGAATTTTTACTTTAATCCAAAATATGTAAAAATAAGAGATTTAAGCGTAATTTATATTGCCAAACATAATAGATATGTAGGAGAACAAACATTACCTTATAATAATCAAGAAGCAATGAAGAAGTATGTAGATTTCGTAAATAGATGTTGGAAATTACATACCGCTTTGATGAGTTTCTTAACATCTAAAATGAATGTTGGAATCATTCATCATCAAGGAAAAAAAGAATACGAACGCCAATTAGCTTTATGTTTACCAGAGAAAGAACCGCATAAATGGTGCAAACTCAATAATTATCAACATCGCTGCCAAGATAATGTAATTTACGACAAAAATGTAAAAGTTTATACATTATCAGAAATTAAAGAATTATATAAACAACGAACTGGAAAAAACGCTATTTGGGGCGGAAAATTTACAAAGAACTTTTTAAAGTTCAAGTCAAAATTTAAGGTAGAAGAAGATTTGACAGATTTGTAAACATCGATTTATAGGTGGTCAAATGGGTAGATTGCCCAAATCGGGCAAAAGTGTTATCCGTAAAGATTTACAACCTAAAACCGTTAGCCTTCATGTGTTATTAAAAAAGGCTGGAGAGAATAGAGATAGAATTGAAAAGGTTGAACAAGAACTTCAAATACTCACGCAAAGAGTAATAGTTATAGAAAATATTATAAATAATAATAAAGAAAAATGCCCTTATTGTGGCAAGGAATTTAAGGATTTAAAACGACATAAGTGTAAATCTAAGCCTAATAATGATTGAATATGTCATAAAAAATCCTCAATTTTTTCTTAAATATTTAGATGCCATTGCCGATATATCAGACGAAGGTATAATCGAATGTGGTAAAAAAATAAGAATTATGGGGCTTGATCCCTCAAGAATTGCAATAT
>JBHLLE010000540.1:0-3591 GCA_048885945.1 Candidatus Hermodarchaeota archaeon
TTAGAGACTGGTAAACATCCCGGGGAATTGAAAGATATGGTCGCAACTCCAGGAGGAACTACTATTACTGCTCTGCACGAAATAGAATCTGCTAAATTGAGAGCAACTTTAATTAGAGCCGTTGAGGCAGCGACTCTTAAATCTAGGTTGTTAAATTCTAGTTAATTTCCTTATTTTTTTAAAAATATCGGTTTATTTTTATTAATATATAAATTATAAGTTTCTATTTCTGGTTTAAAGCAATCAAATACTTCGAGAACTTTATTAACCTCTGTTTCCTTACAACACGCAAAAATTGAACGCCCTAATTGGTTCATACTTGCCCCTAATATATTTAATTTATTTAAGTTTTCCATTAATTGTAGGGTTTTTGTAAGATTTAGAGCGTTTAAAATGTCAGTTTCTTCAACAAACTCTATGGACGCTTTTAGAAAAGATTTAATTGATTTTTCAGCTAAAACCTTCATCAAAGCTTTTCTACCTGCTATTTTAATCTTTTTACTCAAGGTTTCAGAAGTTAATATTGATTTTGTAGGGATCATTCCAAAGGTTCCACATATTACTCTTAAATTCTTAGGTGTATTAATTTGTTCAGCTACACATGGAAATCCGGGTTTTTTCAAAACGCACAATCCTCCGGACAATTGCCCACATACAGTCCCTAATCCCGTTTTATTAATCACTTCTGCAATATGTGCGATTTTTCCTTTTTCATTTTGCGATAAATTTAAGTTTAAAAGAAAATCTAACCCAAAAATTGTCCCTAATGCCCCGGAACCACTTGCTCCATACCCACATCCAACTGGTAAGTCAAAATTATGAGAAATCTTAATCTTAACCGGTCTATTTATTAATTTTCTAATATAGTCAAAAATAAAGTAAGTTGTCTCCGCTTTTTGATTTAATTTAGTATTATTTATATAAATTTTGCATTCAATTTCGGGGATATCGTTGCCTCTCTCAATCTCAATATTTGTTTTTCCAACTGCGCTTAGATTAAAACCTGCTCCTGTAGAACCTATCCTTTCTGGATTGGTGATTTTGATTCCTTCTTTTGTCTGATCGACTATTTCAAAGAATCCAGAAATTCGATGAGGAACTATCACCGTAATTTTTTTGTTTTTAAGCATATTAAAATTTGAGAAATATGGTAAATTAAATCAATTATAAATAAAAAGAAAAATCAATTAATAATTAAGATTATCATGAAGAAACTTGTGCTTAAAATTGGTGGCTCTTTATTATTTAAAAATAGTAAAGAAATAGATTATCAAAAGATAGTAGAATTTAGTAGCATAATAAAAAACAATCAGAACTATGATACTCTCGTAATTGTATGTGGTGGAGGGATAATAGCAAGAGATTACATTGATTCTACTAGAAAACTCAATGGAAACGAGTCGTTGTGCGATATTATGGGAATTGAGATATCTAGAATCAACGCAAGGTTAATCATTACTTCATTCAAAGATTTAGCGTTTCCCCAAGTTCCTAAATCTATTGAAGAATTATCCATTGCTCAACTTTGTAACAAAATTATAGTTATGGGTGGATTACAACCTGGACAATCTACTACCTCAGTTGCCATGGAAGTCTCTGAATATATTAATGCGGACGATTTAATCATTCTAACGGACGTAGATGGCATATACGATAAAGATCCTAAAAAACATAAAGACGCGAAATTAATCGATAAAATATCGTACGAAGAACTACAAAATATTATATTAAAATCTTCAGGCGATAAGCAAGCAGCTGCTGGAGAATATCGTATATTTGACGCAGTATCTTTACAACTATTAAAAAGAAGTCAGATTCACGTAATAGTAATGTCTGGATCCAATTTGAGCAATTTTAAAAAGTATTGGAACGGGGAATCTAACTTTTTATGTACTAGAGTTTCAAATTAAGATAAAAATAAATGCATCCCTATTTCTTTTATTAAAAAGGATCAAAATTCTTACTTTTACACCAAAGTATTAATTCATTTAATTTTATCTCTATTTCCATATTTGAAATTCCAAAATGGTTTTCAATAAAACTTAACAATTTTATGATTTTATCTTCTTCATTTTTATTTTTTAAAAGCATAATCAAGCTTGCAAAATAATACTTAAATTTTTGTTCTGATTGGATTTTGAACCATTTACTATAAATATTATCAATGAAATCTGATGATGTTTTAATGATTACTTTAGATATTTTTAATTCTTTATTAATTGTATCTAAATATTTATGTGGTCCATATCCTAAAACATTAAATCCATTTCCATTGAGCGTTGTAAACTGTTTACCCTTTTTTATTCCAATCTCAATCTTATTTCGGCATTTATAACAAAGATAATCAATAAATTTTGGATTCTTACTAATGGTTAAACCATGTATTCTGTCATCCCAATATTTAATTGATCTTAGTGTTCGATTTTGATTACATACTGGGCATTGACCGTCTATTTCTTTCATTTATTAAAATTCAATATCTTTTAAAATATAAATGATAATAGACTCAAATATCTCTGATTTTTTATTTATATATTCATATTCAGATAGTAAGATTAATTAAAAGCTATTAAAAAGACAGTAATAAATTTACAATGGTCAAAAAAAAGCCCTTTGGATATATCTATCTTATAAGAAATTATACCAATTTTAAGGTTTATGTTGGGAAAACAGAATCTACTATAAAAAAGAGGTGGTATACTCATAAGTGGAGGGCAAATCATATAGATAGAGTACAAAATCCAATCGTAATTGATTTAGCAATTGCAAAATATGGAGCAAGATGTTTCAAAATCGAGAAAATAGATGAAGCATATACTAAAGAAGATTTATTTAGAGCAGAGGCGTATTGGATAAGGAATTATGATGCAACTAATCCTAATATGGGATATAACATTAATTTAATGGGTGATATTAATTTTTCTGAGGATTATGAATCAATCTGGGAAATTAAACGTGAATCACAAACAAAAAAAAAGAAGAAAGAAAAATGGAAAAAGAGTCTAATAAAAAAGCGAATTGCTACAGATCGGGAAGAAGAATTTAAGAATGATTTAAAGAATTTATCAGGAGTGCAGTTGGAAAAAAAATATGGATTAGAGAATAACCGTAGAGCGCTACTGAGAGAAATAAGAAGAATTCTTCAAAATGAAAATATAAAAACCATGAAACAAGCAAAAAATATAATAGGAGGTAAGATATATGATCCTAAGAAAAGTATCTCTCCTGAAATGGAGAATGAATTCATTAATGATTTCAAATTATTATCTGGGACGGAATTAGAAAGAATATATGACATGAGTAGACGAGTTTTAGTTAAATGCATTAAAGAAATTTATAATAAGCGTAATTCTCAATTACTTCATGAAGCTAATTCATTTGAAGATATTAAGAGATCTTTAGGTGGAATTCTTTATTCAGATCCTAAGAAAAAAATACCTTTAGAGAGAGAACAAGAATTTAAAATTGATGTTAAATGTGGATTAAAAAGACGTGAATTATGTAAGAAGTATGAAATTGGAACAACGGTATTTTATAAAGAGCTTCAAAGATTATGTGGAGTTAATGGTCTAAAAGATTTAAGAGAAGAAA
>JBHLLE010000541.1:0-407 GCA_048885945.1 Candidatus Hermodarchaeota archaeon
ATTTGTTCTACAACGACCATATATTTGATGATTAAGATATATATGATCGACCGGGGAATCTAAAAAGATTTCTTCAATATAATCGTCAATCAATAAAGGAAATATTTTATCTAGATTTAGTTTTTTTAAAGATGCATAGAAACAGACTTTAAATTTTTCTTTATCACTAAGCCTAATTTTTGAGCTAATAATTTTTGAAGATTCGTGGATATATATTTCAATTAAATTTTCTAAAGGTATTATTTTATCTAATTTAAAAATAGATAACTCGTCCAGTAAGTCGTTAACAATATCTTCAAAAAAATCTTTATCTAAATCAGACTCAAAAGATAAATTAACAATGTATTTTTTTTCAGTTTCCTCCATCGGATTAATTATGGATATTTGAAAAAGTTCGTATCGTCCAA
>JBHLLE010000541.1:417-3146 GCA_048885945.1 Candidatus Hermodarchaeota archaeon
TATAAAGATCTATTTTTTGTCCAATTTCTTTTAAATCCTCATCTCCTAAAGCTTCATCATTTTTAAGCCATTGATAATTATTTTTTAAAATCATTTCATAAAATTCAAATGGTTTTCGAGTGGTAAAAGAATTCCTCTGAAAACTTATGTATTCTTTAAATAATTCAAAACCATCCAACAGTCGAATTAATTTTATAATTTCATCATTAATATCTTCAATACAATTCTTACATACTGGATCAAGTTCATTCTTCTTTTCATTAATAAAATCTAATTTAGCCTGTAGATTATTATAAAATAAAATTGGATTATAATATAAGCCTTTACTAATTACATCATAAAAATCTTTATTTGGAAAGAATTTACATTTGAAACCTTTGAATTTACAATTTTTATCTTTTATTTTTTGGATATTTTGAATTGTATTTTTGATTTTATTTAATTTCTTTAAATACTTGATAAAAGGTGTAATATTTTCACTTTCAATTAAATCATTAAATTTTTCAAAGGAAATAAAGCTAAATTTATCTGTTTTGTGTTTTTTCAATGTCTTAAAAAAGCAGCAAATACACTTATGATGATCGTAAAAATTTTTATTACTTTCGGGACAATCTTGACATTTGATAACCAAGATTTTTTCATTTTTCCCTTCTAGATTATAATTTAACTCAAAAAAGGTTTGGATATGTGGACTAATTAGCATTTAAATAAATATTCTAATTTATTAATTTAAACTTCCAGTTTTTATTTATTTAATATCTTAGTTAATAAATTCAATTAAAAGATAAGGTTTTTTTTATCAACCAAATCAGTAGAAAAGATTTACATTCATTAGTTCCAAAAAATTTATTTATTTTGAAACATTCAATTTTTTACAGTTTGAGTGATTATTTATGGGACACCGGAAAAAACACGCACCCCGACATGGATCATTAGCATTTCTTCCGAGAAAAAGAGCAAACCAAATAAAAGGGCGTGTTAGACATTGGTTAGATAATTTTGAGGAAATTAATTTTCTTGGGTTCGCAGGTTTTAAAGCGGGTATGACACATATTACCTATATTGAAGATCAAAAAAATAGTCCATATTATGGTAAAGAGTTAATGAAACCTGTTACTATTATTGAGGTACCACCATTAATTTTAATAGGGATAAGGGTTTATAACAAGGACATTTATGGTAAATATGTAGTTGGAGAGATATTTACAAATGAAATTAATAACTTTTTAATTAGAAAAAGAAATATCCCAGATTTGGAGACTTATAATTTTAAAGAAATCAAACAAAAGTTATTGAGCGAGATTAATGAAACTAGTGAAATTAGGGGGATTTTCCAAACTCAACCGTATATTACCTCATTGCCTAGAAAAAAACCAGATATAATTGAAATTAAAGTCAATTCAAATGAAAGTCCTGTTGAAGAGTTTAATTTTGCCTTCGAACGCCTTGGTCAAGAAATAAGAGCTCGTGATGTGTTCACTGAAGGAGAGCTAATAGATGTTTTAGCAGTTACCAAAGGAAAAGGTTTTCAAGGACCAGTAAAACGATTTGGAATTAAGATATTACCAAGAAAAAATAGTAAAATTAGAAGGGCTGTCGCCTGTATTGGACCATGGCATCCTGCAAGAGTACTATATACAGTTCCTCGCCCAGGGCAACTAGGTTTTCATCAAAGAACGGAATATCATAAAAGAATCATGTTAATTGGTGAGAATGAAGAAGAAATAAATCCTAAAGGGGGTTTTATTAATTATGGATACGTCAAGGGAGATTATCTTTTAATTAAGGGTTCCATTCCAGGACCAAAAAAAAGATTAATTAGAATAAGAAAAACAATTAGACCAATAAAATCATTTGAAGTAAAATCACCAGAACTTACATTTATTAGTAGAGAAAGTCAACAAAGGAAATAATTATTATAGAAGCGGATTAGTATGGAAAAAATTAATATTTATGGTTTAGATGGCAAAACTAAGGGATTAATTGATAAGCCTGAGATTTTTCTAACGAAACCTAGAAAAGATCTTATTCAAAAAGCAGCTGCTGTTTTTCAAAGTAAAAACAAACAAGCTCAAGGTAGAGATAAAAGAGCCGGACTTAGAAATACGTCCGAAGGTTGGGGTACAGGACATGGAATGTCCAGAGCTCCAAGATTAAAAGGATCAGGATATCCCACAGCAAGAAATGTTGGAAGAGTTCCCTTTGCTGTTGGAGGTAGAAGAGCCCACCCAATAAAAATTGAAAAGAAAATTAGAAAAAAAATAAATAAAAAAACTTATCTTCTTTCAATACTTTCTGCCATTTCGGCTTCTGGAAATTTAGTATGGGTTAAAAATAGAGGCCATAAAATCGAAGACATACCTGAAATCCCGTTAGTAATTGATGACAAAATTCAAACCATAAAAAATTCTAATCAAATTCATAAGATTCTTATAGATTTAGGATTAAGGGATGAATTAGTAAAATCAAAAAGCAGTAAAAATATAAGGGCTGGGAAAGGCAAGAGACGAGGGAGAAAATATAAAAAGAGTAGAGGCCTTTTAATTGTAATTAGAGACGACTTCGGAATCATCAAAGCTTCTCGAAATATTCCTGGTGTTCAAATTGCTAATGTCAATAATTTATCAATTGATGATTTAGCACCAGGAGGGCAAGCGGGAAGGTTAATTGTATGGACTCAATCTGCATTTAATGAATTAAATACAATATTTGGGGATAGAATCTAAAAT
>JBHLLE010000541.1:3156-3570 GCA_048885945.1 Candidatus Hermodarchaeota archaeon
TTATAAAGTAATTAAGAAACCATTAATTACCGAGAAAACTTTCGATTTAATTGAGAGAGAAAATAAATTAGTTTTTATCGTCGATAGAAAAGCGAATAAAAGCCAGATTAAGCGAGCTATAGAGAAGCTTCACAATGTAAAGGTTTTAAACATAAACACTTTAATAACATCAAGAGGAGAAAAAAAAGCATTTATAAAACTTCACCCCAACAATTCTGCGCAAGATATTGCAATAGACTTAGGAATTTTTTAATCGTTAAAGTTATTAATTATTTTTTTAAACCTACTAAACTCAAATTTATAAAACTCTTTAGGATTTAATATTATAACGTCTTCTAACAAGTCTAGTTTCTTAAATTTTAATCGCATATTATAGTATTCTTCTTCGCTTAAAATTAAGACATAAATCTTGTA
>JBHLLE010000542.1:0-3563 GCA_048885945.1 Candidatus Hermodarchaeota archaeon
TCATGTTCAGTTACCTCGAACATTATCGTAAAAGATACGGTAAGTAAAGAGACATCTTTTGGTTTTGATTGGCAATTAGAGAGAAGCTTGAACGATTTAAATGCAAATAACATTGCAACTAATGCTCTAATAAACGCAAAAAGAAATTTAAATCGAGTTAAAATCAAGAGTATGAAAGTGCCTATTATATTAACTCCTAATGGTACTATTAGTTTAATTTTGAAACCTATAGCAAATGCAATAAATGCTGAATCTTTTCAATATAATCGAAGCTTTTTAGTAGGTAAAAGAGAACAAGTAATCGGGTCAAAACTTCTAAATATAGAAGATAATGGTATTATTGATGGAGCAACAGGTTCTTCAATTTTTGACGGAGAAGGTGTACCTTGTAGAAATAAGAAAATTTTTGAATCGGGGAAATTCTTAAAAACAGGGTTATTACATAATAGTTATACCGCAGGTAAAGAAGGAGTTGAAAGTACTGGAAATGCTATTCGAAAATCTTATAGTTCTATCCCTTCTGTTGGAATTACCAATTTTATTTTAAAACCTGGAAATTCTAACAAAGAAGATATGATTCAAGAGGTAAAAAAAGGGATTTATTTTGATTACACTGGTGATTCTCCTAATATCACAACTGGAGATTTTTCAGGTCTAATTTTACAGGGAAACTTGATTATTGATGGAGAAATAAAGGATCCGTTAAATGAAACAATGTTTGGAATAAACCTCCTAGAGTTATTTAAAAATATCGAAGCTATATCTAAAGAGTTTAAGATTTACGGTTCGTATAGAGCGCCATATGTGAGAATAGGGAACGTACAAATAATAGGATCGGCTAATTAATCCACTATAGTAAGTCTTAACCATACTATATCCCAAAATTCTCTACTATTATCTTCATAATATTGCCATAATTCAACAATAATAATTTGATCGGTACCGTTATGAGCAAACGAGACTGATAATTCTTCAGATATCCACTCTTTATTTGGTTTTAACTTTTCTTTAACCGTTGTAAAAGTTTTATTGGCGTGTTTAGAACCTTTTGAACTTAATTCAGTGTTCTCATCCCCTTTAAACACTAATAACTTAAAGGTAAAATCGCGATCTAAATAATTGTCAACAGTTATATAAAAATCTACGGATTCGTTAACCCTGGCAGTAGTTGGATAATCTTCAGCTTCTTTATCGTCATTTAAAATCCCAAAACCAATATATCCTTGTTCTGGAGTTAATAAATAATAAGTGATGAATCCCGATACAATAATAATTCCAAAAATTAAGCTAAATTTAAGCAGTTTTTGAAACTGTTTATTGGATAATTCTCTGTCAATTTTTTCGCTAGAATTATCAATTTTGTTCATTTTCTTTAAACCAAGCAATAGTTTTTTTTAAACCCTCTTTTAAGTTGGTAGTGGGCTCCCAATTTAATATTTCTTTAGCTTTTGTTAAGTCAGGACATCTTCTTACTGGATCGTCAATAGGCAGAGTTTTATATATAATTTTTGATTTTGAATTGGTTAGCTCGACTATTATATTAGCTAATTTTTTAATTGTATATTCTTTATTATTTCCAAGATTAATGACTTCGCCTAACGCTTCTTTTTTATGAACTATTTTAAGGAAACCTTCGATCTCGTCGACTACATATGTAAACGATCGTGTTTGTAATCCATCTCCAAAAATAGTTATATTCTCATCATTTAACGCTTGAGATATAAAGTTTGGAATAACCCTCCCAAACTCAGGACCCGATCTTATTCTAGGACCAGAGGTATTAAAGATTCTTACTATTTTAGTTCTAATATTATGTTGGAGTTCATAAGCTTTCACAAAAGCTTCTCCCGCTCGTTTAGACTCGTCGTAGCAACTACGAGGACCTACTGGGTATGCGCTCTTGTAGGAAATCCTAAGCAAGATTTACGTGCCCAAAATAGGTCTCTGGAGTAGGAACTGCGTTATCAGGAGGATTACCGTATACTTCAGAAGTGCTCGTATAAAAGAATAATGCATTGTGTGCTTTTACAATTCCTAACGCATTCATCGTTCCAAGTGTATTGCTCTTTAATATTGGTATTGGATATTTTTGAAATTCAAAAGGCGACGCTCTGCTCGCCATGTGCATGACAATATCTATTTTTTTTATATCTCCAACGCAAATACCATCGGGATGGTGGGTTAATCCAAAAAAAATAGGCTTTGAAATATCGTGATTAATAAATCTAAAATTTTCTCTATTCATTAAATGAGATATATTTTCGTACTTTCCCGACGATAAATTATCCAAGCATATACAATACGCACCTTGCTGAACTAGCACATCACACATCCAAGAACCAAGAAATCCAGCCCCTCCAGTAACTAATATTGTTTTATTTTTAAAGGAGATATTATCTTTCTCAATTCTATTAATAATTTCTTGAATATCTTCGTTAAAACTATAATTCATTTTTAGACCAATTTCATACTGATGATTAATTTTTTATCAAATCTTTAAATCATTAAATTTTTCTTTATAGAAATAACTAACCAATAATAAAATTGGATAAAAAAATCTACTAATCATTTCTAAAGAATTATAATTTTCAATAAAAATCCAAGATTTATATTAATCACTAATTTTTCTCTTTTCTGAAATAATAATCTTATTTGTTATTTGTTTTGAACTTCAAACCAGATTCTTGCTCAAATTTCTTTATTATATAAGATTTAATTTTTTCAGGATGTTCTAATGCTAAATCTAAGTCATAGGGAATGACTATTAAAATATTAAAAAAATTTCAAAAAAAATTCACATCCAACAATTATACTAAATATTATATAAAAAAACCATTAAAAAAGCTTTAATTCTCTATTTTCAACATAATATTTATTTCCTCTAAAAATTAAATAAACCATATTCTTTTAATAAAAGACTTTTGAGTTGTTGGAATTTTATCCTATAACCTTCCTTTTTTTAATATGTATATAAGCAAAAATATCTACGATTAAATTGATAGATATTAATAATAAAAAGAGAATATCATAAATCAATTTAGTATATCCTATAAAAAAACTACTAATATAAAATACCATAAAAATTACGAGTGGTATAGTGACAATTAACTTAAGATTAATTGTTATTTCTTTAGGCTTTTGTAAATTCATCGATTTACGATATTTTGAGAGAATTTTTTTATCCGTGAGTTTTTTAGATGTCTCTGCCATGTTTATATTGTTTTCTTCTAGATTTTTTCTAACATTATTTACTACTTTTTGATGAGAAATTCCAATATAGTTTATTCCCACAGCCATAGAAGTAATTCCCATAAACAACATAAAAAAGATTAATGTAAAAATTGTAAAGATAATATTTTCAATTATAGGTATATCTAAGGTAGAATTGTACTCAACTATAAAACTTATAGCAAAAAATATACCTGCAACTCTTATAATTCTATTTAATAAACTTTTATTTACATTTTCATAAAGATTTTTTATATTATGATTATTATCTAAATACTTAATTTTAGAGTCTTTAATAACCCACATGAATGGAATAATCCAACTAATAAGGAGGG
>JBHLLE010000543.1:0-3553 GCA_048885945.1 Candidatus Hermodarchaeota archaeon
TTTCAGTACTAATTTGGATTTTAAGTTTGATTCCTTTCTTATTTATCCAAGATAAATTTCAAGGTATGGTTGTATTATTCTTTTTTGGAATGGGAATGGCAGGACCAATTTATATTATAGATTTGATTCTTAGCGACATCATTGATGAGGACGAGGTCGTTACAGGTACTCGCCGAGAAGCAGGATATTATGGAGTGAAAGCATTTATATACAAATTTTCAAGCGTATTTGTTTTTCTAACAATTGGTTTAGTATTTACTAATATAGGTTGGGCAGTGTATGAACCTGATAAAGTAACCCCAGAAGTAATATTCGGACTTAGAGCGTTAATGTTTATTTTTCCAGCTATAGCTTTAGTAATATCTTTAATATTTATTTCAAAATATCCTTTACATGGGGAGAAATTAGTTTCAATAAAGAAAAAATTACAGGAAATTCATGCGGAGAAAAAAGCTAGAATTTAAATCATTTTATTTAATTTTTTAATCGTTAATTATTAGTAATTGGTCTAATAATTACTTAAATAACTATTAATTTTCTTATTAACTATCAGTCATTGAGTTTATTAATATAGGTTTGTGAAAAATGCCACCTAACAAGCGTAAAGGCCCTATGAAATTTTGCTGTGTATGGATAATTATTATTATTATTAGTTTAATCTTCTTTCGTTATTTAGCTCACATTTTAATCATATTAGGTGTATTATTATTTATCGTTCTTTTAATTGTTAATTCCGTCTCTTCTAAAGGAAAAGAAGAAACTAAAGCTGCACCTCCCTCGTTCGATAAACAATTACAACAGACTCAAGAAAAAAAAGAAGAAGTAGCTCCACAAAAGGAGGAAATCCCTAAATACTGCCCTGAATGCGGATCCCCTCTTACAGGCGAGTATTGCGAATTTTGTGGCGCAAAAATACAGAGCCATAACTCATAACAAGATTTTAAACAGATAATAGGAAGTTTTATTTTAAATACCTCTTTTTTTTTACTGATTGTTAAAAATGAGTAAGTCATTCACTCCTCGCGAATTACACGGATTTCGAATTTTTGGATACAATGTTGGTTACTTTGGTATATTTTTAACGCAATTACTAATATCTGTATTTGCGTTCCAGTTTTACGTGTACACTATAAATTTGGATTCCATCCTCGCAGCAATAGGAATATCAATAAATTTACTTATTACAGCTACTTTTTCAATAATTTTTGGTGTTTTAGCTGACAATAAAAAACCAGGAAAGCTTGGAAAACGGCGACCATTCTTGTTTTATGGTTTACCGATTTGGTTTATATCCAGCATATTTATTTGGTTGCCTCCTTTCTATTCTCCTAAAGGAGATTCCATGTTTTTGCCCACCGCACTCTATTTTTGGATAATCCTTACTATTAACGCAATATCCGTATCTTCAATATTAAGTCCACATGCATCCATGCTGCCAGAGCAATCTCAAACTCACGAAAATAGAAAAAAAGTAGCTTCCGTAAATACTAGCTTAATGATCATAGCATCCATATTAGTGATGCTGCTCCCATTCATAGTAGAGAGTATACTTGAAGAGCCGGAAAATGTAAAATGGTGGGAACCATCTGGAAAAACGATTATTTTTTATATGCCAATAATAGGAGGCATATTCGCCATTTTTGGATTAATTTCTATTATGATTACCTTTTTTTCTGTAGATGAAACATTTCATAATAAAATTCCTAAAAATGAGAAAAAAAAAAACACTGTAAAAGAAGCATTCGAGCAAATGATTATCCCCGCAAAAGATAAGAAGTATAAAAAGTTTTTAGCTACAAGCTTCTTCAATAACATATCTGCTAAAATGATGGCAGTTTTAATTATTCCCTTTTTAACTTATGTGCTCCACTTTAAAGGTACTGATTTCTTTATTTATATTATTATTTCAATTGTTTGCAAGTATGCTTGGTTTTATGTATGGAAGGCAATTCTGAAAAAGCACGATATCATTATAGCATATTCGCTCTGTATTATTTTCTCAGTAATCGCTTCGTTTTTAGAACTTTTATTTTTATTAACCTTTTTCTCATTTGAAATTGAAATTATTCTTTTTGTAATAACGGTTGGTACAGTTTTAGGAACATTATATGGCCTTAATTTATTTTCTACGCCTATTGCAAGTGCTATAATTTATGAAAAAGTCAGTGATGATCAAAAGATTGATATAGATCAGGCCGTTTCCAAGATTTCTGGATCATATCTAGGCTTAAATTCTTTTATAATTTCAATGGGTCAAGCAGTTGGCTCTATAATTCTGGGTTTCATTTTAACAGGGCCAAATGAAGAAAATCCTTTGATAATCACAATTTCAATGGCATCTATGGGTATTTTTTTCTTCATAAGTTTTATTATTCTTAAAAAATTAAAATTAGAAGGATTAGTATAAAAATTGAAAGCATTTTTTGTTTAATTTATGCTAATTCAGCGATTTTTTAAATTATTAAGCTTAATATCTAAATTTCTAATTTTTTAGAATAAAAAATATTATATGTAAGACTATCCAATTAATTATTGTTGGTTTAGGGATATTAGTAAGATATTTAAAAATTATAGTCTCTAATTTAATTCGGAGTTTTTGTAATGTCTCCTACTGCATCATTTAAAGTTTGTATATTTGGGGATTCGGGGGTTGGTAAAACAACTTTAACTTACCGGTTTGTCACAGAGCGGTTTATCCAAAATACAAAATCAACTTTAGGAGTAGATATTGTTGCTAAAGATCTAATTATAGATGATTATAGTGTTAAGCTTCAAATATGGGATTTTGGAGGTGAAGAAAGGTTTAGAACTTTCTTACCTGTTTATGCGAGAGGATCTTCGGGAGGAATTTTTATGTATGATACTACGAGAAAAGATACCTTAAACAATGTTGAAGATTGGCTAGCTTTTTTTAGAGAGCACTCAAGTATAAATGATGAAAAAGTTCCCATCTTAATTGTTGGAGGAAAAAAAGACCTAAATCATTTGAAATCCGTTTCAATTGAAGATGCAATAGATTTAGCAATGAAATACGATTTAGATGATGTAATGGAATGTTCTTCTAAAACTGGAGAGAATGTGGAACAAATTTTTACAACTATTACTAGAAAATTACTAAAAACATTTTCATTTTAATAGAATAGTTTTTTTTTTAAAGTGAGAAATTAAAGACATTCTTTAATTGCCTTTACTAGATTCTCTCCAACTTGCTCGATTTCTTCTTTACTGCTTGTAATCCTAATTCCATACGCTGAACCAAGACCTGTATCTGATACACCAATACTAATATTAATCGCTCGTTCTAATAAATCATCAGTCTGTGGTAGCATTCCTTTATAATAATTTATTTCTGGACCTTTATAATAGGGACAGGTAAAAGGGCACTTTTCGCTCGTTACCGTCATCTGACCTAGCAGATGCTCCATATTATTATATACGTGCCATCCAGATTTAGCTATTGTCGTACAACCTATTTTTTCCGCTAATTTTGCAGCTTTTTCGCGCTCCATTGCAATGGTAGCTTTAATGTCAGCATTTGTCATCAAACGGGCAG